>PHEX01000043.1 GCA_002843005.1 Candidatus Anoxymicrobium japonicum
TTTAAACAAATATGCCCAGGATCGCCCCTGCGAGCATCCCCAGGAAAAATACCCCGAAGATCACAAGTGTCGCGGTAGTCAGCTTCGCCTTTACATCGGGCTCTTGCCGCAGTAGTTGAAGCTGTGCCCCGAAGCCGGGTTGCCCGTCCGGGTCGAACCGCGCCACTTCGATACCGTACAGGAACCCCGGAGCTTCCCTGTTTTCAATGCCTTTCATAAATCCTTCGCTTCCTGTCAGTACTTGAGATCGTCCAGATCCTCCAACGAGAGGCCGAGCGTGAAGCCCTCGATGAGGACACCGGCGGACTCTACCTTTTGCGGAACCACGCTCGCATATCTGTTGTCGGTGGAAAGCAAGCCGCTCGAGTCACACCACTCGACCCAGACCGCCGGGACATTAGAATCCTCGAACGGGATGTTATCACTCTCTCCGTTGGATTTGATATAAGTGACCGCGATGTTCTTCCTGCGGGCAAAAGTTTCCATCTTGTCCTTGAGCCTCTGCAGGCCCGTTCCCTGGGTGCGCACGGCAAGCGTTTCACCCTGTCCCACGCAATCCACGGCTATCATCCCAACGATCTCTCTTTTTTCGAGAGAACCCAAAAGCTCCACAAAACGCCTGGCGCCCACCAGTCGCGAATCGGGATCGGCGGCGCCCGGGTGATTGCCACCGAAAAAAACAAACTGGATCGAAGACTTGATGCGCCTGACTGAGAACGCGCGGGCCAGTTCGAGAACAACTCCGACGCCCGACGCGTTGTCGATGGCGCCCGCACTCTCGCGGGGTCCGTCGTAGTGGGCGGCGATAATCATCGTATAACCATCTCTTGTCCCCCGGCGCGTACCCACGATATTGCGCGAGCCGTAACCGTCCGCCATCGTGAACTGCTGTTCCTCAACCGAATATCCGTACTCACCGAGCCTGGCGCCGATGTACTCCGCCGCGCTCGATTCTTTAATCGACCCGGCGGGACGCGCGCCGATTCGCTCCGACAGGGCAGACACATGCGCCATCGCCTGCGTCATGGAGAACCGCGGCGTCGCGCTGTCGCCCTTTCTGCCGGCGCCGGCGCTTTTGCCCTCATTTTCTGCCGGCGTCTCCTGGCTCGAGTTGCTCGAGGCTTTTTCTACCTTTGGTTTCCCGAAAAGAAGATTCGTTCCAGCCCCGGCGACGATCCCAACCATGAGCACCGCGACGACCAACAGCGCCATACATCTTGCCTTCTTCCTTCTCGAGCGTGTTTTCTCGAGCCGGGTTTCGCCTTTGTCCTCCAGATGGATCACCTTGCTATTTTGAAGGTGAATATATCAGAAAAGCGTCGACAGCACGCTCAGTTAGTGATAAAGTTATTGAGGTTGCGGCGGCACAAGCGGCATATAATCAATATCACTGATAGTTGTTTCGTTTTGTCCAAATTGCTCCGCGATCAGATAGGCACAGGCAGTTGCGTATTGCGATTATCAAAAGGGCAAAGGAAAGAACCCTGTACAGGCAAGTGTGGACCCAAAAGCTCAGCTGGAAGCTGAAAGTCTGGCCCAGGACAGTGGCAATGATAGTGATGCTGGTATGTGCCTGTCTCCTCACCAACTACTACTGCGGTAGGCTCAACTCCACTGTCTACGCGCACTTCTTCTATCTTCCAATAGTCATCGCGTCCATCTGGTGGAGAAGGAAGGGTGTCGCGGTCGCGGGGTTCCTCAGTGTGATGTTGTTGCTCGGCCACTTCATGCTCGATTCGAAAGGGAACATCACAAGTGATCTGGTCAAGGTTTTGATGTTCCTGACAGTTTCGGTCGTGGTCGCCGAACTCAGCGAGATGGCCTGGAGAACGGAACACGAGCGTGAAGTGTGCCACAAGAAGCACGAGGAACTGCTGGCGGAAGTGGTGGAGGAGGGAAACCGCACGCTTGTCCTGTCAATGGAGCAGTTGATGTTTGGCATGGCGATAACGAATATCGATGGAACAATCCAGTTCGTGAACAAGGCCTGGGCGACATTGCACCACATGCCGAAGGAAAATTTCCTCGGTAAACACCTGGGGGCTTTTTCCGAAAAGGAGAAGCTGGCAGAACAGATATCCCGGTTGCTCGAAGATACATTGAAAACCGGCCTTCGCGAGTGCGAGATTCTCGACTACGGAAAAAGCGGCAAGGAGTTCGCCGTCTCCGTGACCTCCAAGCTTCTTCGCAACGACGCGGAGGCGCCACTCGGGTTCATGGTGTCGCTCTGTGACATCACCGAGCAGAAGCACGTTGAAAAGAAGACAAAGAAAATCAACGCCGAGCTGGAAAATTTTGCGCACACCGTCTCGCACGACCTCAAGGGACCGCTTACCGCGATCGGGGTTGCCGCTTCGACGCTTGACCATCTTGTCAATAGACACGGCACGGCTAAGAACCGCGGGGAAATTCACGAGATGTCCAATATCCTTGGCCGGAACATCGACAAAGCGAGCGACCTCGTCGATAACATACTCGATCTTGCGAAAGTCGGCCAGGTTCCCAAAAACGCGAAACCCGTGAACGTTAGCGACGTCGTATCAGAGATACTAAAAGAGAAAGCCATGGTCATAGCAGAGAAAGAAATTGAGTTAAAAGTAGACAAAAACCTGGGAAAAATATCCGCGAACCCGACCCATGTGTATCAACTTTTCTCCAACCTTGTTGACAATGCGATCGCGCATAACGACAACCGCGAGCCCGAGATCAAAATACTGCGCCTCGAAGAAGAATCCCCGGAAATACATCGCTATCTTGTCAGGGATAACGGCGCCAGCATCCCGCAAGAATCTCTGGACAAAATCTTCGATCCTTTCCACAGTGAAAGCAGTGACGGCACCGGCCTAGGGCTCTCTATCGTCTCGAGAATCGTAGCTCAATATGACGGCGATATCAGATATTTCTATGACGGCGGCTGTTGCTTCGAGTTCACTTTGAGAGACATAAATGACTCATGACAGAGGAGCGCTGTGACCGGCGCCTTCCTCGAGAAGTTCCCTCACAAGCCGGGCGGCCATTGCGGCAGCGCGTCCATGCGGGATTTGCTCGAGTTCTACGGCCATGAGTACAGCGAGGAGATGGTCTTCGGTCTCGGATCCGGGATCGATTTCGTGTACTTCGGCAACCTGGCCATTGCACCGCCCGTTTGCGTCAGTGGAAGGACGCGCGACATGGAGGAGAACGCCTGCGGGCGCCTTGGAGTTAAAATTGAGTTCATTCATGGAGTGGACGCTCCAACCGGCTGGCTCGACGTCAAAAGGATGCTGGACGCGGGCACACCCGTGATGGTTCTCGCCGATGTCTACCACCTCGACTACCTGCGCGCGAAGCGGCATTTCAGCGCGCACCGCATCGTGCTGGTCGGCTACGATGAAGAAAGTGGAGTGGCCTTCGTCGCGGACAACGACCGCGAAGACATCCAGGAGTGCTCACTTGAAAACCTCGCGAAAGCCAGATCATCCTCGTACCCGCCACAGCCCGCGGACAACGCCTACTACCGCATGGAGGCGCCCGAGCGGCTTCAAGACCTCGAGCATGCGATCCCTGGAGCTATCGCCGAGGCCGTCAGACACAACGCAGGCTCATCTCCCTGTAAAACCTCGTTTGCCTATGAAAGCTTTCGCGCGCACAGGGGCGTCGCGGGCCTGAAACAGTTTGCGGCGGACATGCTGTCCTGGCCCGGATCCATGCCCGACGAGACGCTCGAGACGCTTTGTAAAAGCATCTATGTGAGTGTGGAGAAAGGCGGCACGGGTTACGGCGGCAACTTCAGGCGCATGTACGGAAGATTTCTCAAGGAAGCCTCGCTGACGCACGGTGGTAAGCGCATCGAAAAAATCGGTGACGAATTTGTCGCTATTGGCGACGTGTGGTCGGAGATGGCCCGCGCGTTCAAGAATCACGCAAGCGATGGCGCAAAGGCCGTCGATGCCGCGCACCCGATGGCGCTCGAGATCGCCGAAGCCGAGTCGCGGGTCTTCGAGGCGCTCGACGAAGCGAACTGTGGGGGGCGCCCGTGACCCCTGCACAGGACAGCCTCTTCGACAGAGACGCGGAATCCATGGAAGGCACGCCTCTTGCCGAGCGCATGCGGCCGCGCGCTCTCGATGAGTTCGAGGGCCAGGAAAAGATTATCGGGCCGGGCCAGCCGCTTCGTGTGGCAATCGAGGAAGACCGGATATCATCGATGATATTCTGGGGTCCGCCCGGCACGGGCAAGACCACACTCGCGAAAGTGATAGCGGGCGCGACGAGCTCGGAATTTGTCAAATTCAGCGCGGTAACATCAGGCATTCCCGAATTGCGCAAGGCAATCGCGGAAGCGCGCGACCGGCGGAAGTTCAATGGCGAACGCACAATCCTCTTCGTGGACGAGGTACACCGATTCAACAAGGCGCAGCAGGACGCTTTTCTTCCTCACGTCGAGGACGGAACTGTCATCCTCGTCGGCGCCACAACCGAGAACCCGTCTTTCGAGGTCATATCAGCGTTGCTGTCTCGCGTAACAGTGTACGTGCTCGAGCAACTCGAGCCGGAAAACCTCAAGAGGATCATCATTCGCGCGCTTTCAGATAAACAGCGTGGTCTCGGCTCACTCGGCCTCGACGTCGACGAGAAAGCCATCGATGCTATGGCCGGTATCGCATGCGGTGACGCGCGCGTCGCTTTGAACCTGCTCGAGAAGTCTTCTTTCATCGCCCGCAAGCGTGGCGAGAACCACGTGACCGGCGAAACCGTCCTCGATGTCGCTCAGGAAAAGACGTTCCTGTACGACAAACATGGCGAAGAGCATTACAACCTTATCAGCGCGCTCCACAAGTCACTGCGAGACTCGGATCCGGATGGAAGCCTCTACTGGCTCGGGCGCATGCTCGTATCTGGAGAAGACCCGATGTACATCGCTCGCAGGCTCATCCGGTTCGCGTCAGAGGATGTTGGCGCCGCGGATCCTCGAGCGCTTCCACTGTGCGTCGCGTCAACGCAGGCGTGTCACTTTGTGGGCATGCCCGAGTGCGAGCTCGCCCTCGCGCAGGCAGTCACTTACCTCGCTTCCGCCCCAAAGAGCAACGCCCTGTACGCCGGCTATGAAGAAGTCAAGGCGGACGTAAAGAAGTACGGCGCGCTCCCTGTCCCAATGCACATCCGCGAGGCGCCAACGCGCCTGATGAAAGAGATCGGATACGGCAAAGGATACAGCTACGCCCATGATTTCGACGGCCATATAGTCGAACAGGAACACCTGCCCGAGAAGCTGAAAGGCCGCGTGTACTATCACCCAGGCGACCAGGGCGCGGAAAAAGAGATAGCGGCCCGGCTCGAGCGCTGGCGCTCTGAGCTGGCAAAGAGACGCCCATAGGGGTCAGATCCGGATAGTTGCATTTTGCTTTATGCCTGCGGCGTCAACAGTCAGAAAATGCAACTATCCGAACCTGACCCCAGTTGCGCTACTGGAGTAGCGCGCGAGCGATTACGACCCTTTGTACCTGGTTCGTGCCTTCGTATATTTGAGTGATCTTGGCGTCGCGCATCATGCGCTCGATCGGGTACTCCTTCATGTAGCCGTTTCCGCCCATGAGCTGCACACAATCGGTTGTGACTTTCATGGCGGTATCGGTCGCGAAGCACTTGGCCATCGCGGAGAGCGTGCCGAATCCCGGCGCCTCAGCGTCTATAGCGTACGCCGCTCGATAAATCAGCGAGCGCGCCGCTTCTATCTGCATCCCGAGGTCCGCGACCATGAACTGCAGTCCCTGCAACTCCGCGATCGGACGGCCAAACTGCACACGCTGCTTCATGTATCCGATAGTGTACTCGAGGGCGCCGGCGGCGACACCGAGCCCCTGCGCGCCGGTTGACGTGCGTGTTCGGTCCAGGGTCATCATAGCCAGGTTGAAGCCTTTGCCTTCCTGCCAGAGAAGGTTCTCGGCCGGAACTTCGCAATCCTCGAAGATCAACTCAGTAGTGGATGAACCTCTTATTCCCATCTTGTTCTCGTGCTTGCCGACGGAAAAGCCGGGAAACGACTTCTCGACTATGAAAGATGAAATTCCCCTCACGCCCTTGTCCATGTCGGTCATCGCAAAGACCGAGAATATCTCTCCCGTGTCACCGTTGGTGATGAAGCACTTGGAACCGTTGAGAATATACCTGTCCCCCTTCTTGACCGCGCGTGTCTTCATGGAAGCCGCGTCGGATCCAGCCTCCGGCTCGGTCAGGCCAAAGCCGCACAATTTCTCGCCGGACGCGAGCTGGGGCAGGTACTTTTTCTTTTGCTCTTCGCTGCCTCCAAGTTTGATCGGTGTCGCGCCCAGCTCCTGGCATCCGAGAATAATCGCCGTGCTCACGCAAACCTTCGAGAGCTCCTCTACGGCAATGCCCATGGTCAACGCGCCGGCGCCTTCTCCACCGTACTCCTCAGCGAACGGCAAACCGAGAAAGCCGTTCTCCTTCAGTTTTTCGACTATATCCCACGGAAACTCCCCCGACTCGTCGATCTCGGCCGCACGCGGCTCGACTACGTCCTTCGCGAACTGCCGGATAGATTGCTGAAACATCTTTTGCTCTTCATCCAACTGGAACATCGCGCTACCTCCACTTTTTCAATTGTCGTGAAACCGGTTCAAGGATTGAGCCCTCCCCTATTCCACTTTGACAACAACCGCATCCCCCTGGCCGCCGCCGCCGCATATCGCCGCGGCGCCGTAGCCTCCGCCGCGAGAGCGAAGCTCGTTGACCATGCTCATCACTATACGCGCGCCGCTGGCGCCGACCGGGTGGCCGAGCGCTATGGCGCCGCCGTTGACGTTGATATTTTCCGCGGTCTCAGAGTCGAGCCCGAGCATCTTCGCCGAGTGGCAACACACCGCGGCAAACGCCTCGTTGATCTCATAAATATTGATATCCTCAGGCGTCATGCTGAGCTTCGCGATGGCCTTCTTTATCGAGTTCGCAGGGACCGTCGCAAGGTACTCCGGCTTGTCCGCGACCATGCCGTGCGAAACGACCGTCCCGAGAATATCAAGCCCGAGATCGATCGCCTTCTTGCGCGAGGCGACCACGAGAACCGCGGCGCCGTCGTTGATGCCGGAAGCGTTCCCTGCCGTAACCGTCCCTTCTTTGCGAAATGCGGGACGGAGCTTCGCGAGTGACTCGATAGTGGTCTCCGGCCGGATATGCTCATCCTGGTCGAACAGCTTGACCTCTTTCTTGACCTTGATCTCGACTGGAACGATCTCAGTCGCGAACTTCCCGGCGTTCCGCGCCGCCGCCGCGCGTTGCTGGCTGCGGGCCGACCACATATCCTGCTCTTCGCGGGTGGTGCCGAACTCCTCGGCAACCCGATCGGTGCCTTCGCCCATGTGCCAGTCGTTCACTGCGCACCACAGCGCGTCGTGGATCATTCCATCGATGAGCTTGCCATCGCCCATGCGGTAGCCGTAACGCGCCCTGGGAACGTAATAGCAGCCCTGGCTCATGCTTTCCATACCGCCCGCCACGATGATGTCCGCATCGCCGGCGCGGATGATCTGGTCGGCCATCACCAGCGCGCTGATGCTCGAGATGCAGACTTTGTTCAGATTGATGACCGGCACTTCCAGCGGCAATCCGGCCTTGAGGGAAGCCTGCCTCGCGGGCATCTGGCCTGAGCCGCCCGATATCACTTGGCCCATCAACACGTAGTCGATCTGGTCACCTGTGAGCGCAGCCCGCTTTACAGCTTCCTTTATCGCGACCGCGCCGAGCTCTACGGCGGGCATGTCCGCGAGAGACCCTCCAAGTCGCCCGAAAGCGGTTCTCGCCATTCCAACGATTACTGTTTCCGTCAAATCAATCAGCCTCCTTATCGATATGCTCCACGCCACGCCAGGGGTCAGGCACCGTCTACCTCTCCGTCTACCGCTGAAGCGGTAGACGTTGCCTGACCCCTGATCAGAGTCCGACCTCCCTTGAGATTACTATTCTTTGAACCTCTGAAGTTCCTTCGCCGATCTCGAGTATCTTGGCGTCGCGGAAGTAGCGGCACACCGGATAATCCTCTATGTACCCGTAGCCTCCATGTATCTGCACCGCGTTGCTCGCGGCCCTCATCGCCGCCTCGGAAGCGAACAGCTTGGCTATCGCGGCTTCCTTCCTGTACGGACGGCCCTGGTCGCACATCCACGCCGCCTTGAGAGTCGCGTTGCGCGCGAGCTCTACATCCATGGCCATGTTGGAGCACATGAAGCTTACAGCCTGGTACTTGCTGATCGAGCGGCCGAACGCCTTGCGCTCTTTGGCATACTTGACCGACTCGTCCAGGCACGCTTGCGCGAGGCCGACGGACAGCGCCGCGACACCTATGCGACCGCAATCGAGGGCCTTGAGAAACGACTTGAACCCCTCGCCGCGGCCGCCCAGAAGGTTCTCCTGTGGAACGCGGCAATCCGAGAACGACAGTTCGTGCGTATCAGAGGAGTGCCAGCCCATCTTTCTATACATGGGAGCGACCGCGTAACCAGGCGTCCCGTTAGGAACTATGATGTTGCTGATCTCTTTCACGCCGTCGTTCTCCCCCGTCACCGCGGTAATGATCACCAAAAGAGAGATGTCCGTGCCGGAGTTCGTGATGAAGCATTTTGTGCCGTTGATGACCCATTCGTCGCCGTCGAGCATAGCGGTGGTCTTTGTGTTCCCCGCGTCCGACCCCGCCTCGGGCTCGGTCAGCCCGAACGCCCCAAGGCTCTTGCCCTGCGCAAGCGGCGTCAACCACTTCCGCTTCTGCTCCTCTGTCCCAAACAGCAGGATAGGACGCGCGGATAACGAGGTGTGCGCCGCGATGGTTATGCCAAGCGAAGCTGAAACTCTCGATATCTCCTCAACGCCGATCGCGTAAGTGACTATGTCGGCCCCGGACCCCCCGTACTCATCAGGGATCGGGAGTCCGAAGAGGCCCATGTCCGCCATCTTCGCCTGTATCTCGTACGGAAACTCGCTCCTGTCATCGAGCTCTTCGGCCACCGGCGCGATCTCCGCGTCGGCGAACTCTCTCACCATCTGCTTGAACATCTGTTGCTCTTCGGTCAGGTCAAAATCCATGCGTATCTCCCTGGGGTATGCGACTCAAATCAAATACAGGACAAACGTGAAGCCAATCGATTCTAAAAACTATCACAGGAAGGTTTGATGTTCAATGCGTACTTGAACCACGGAAAGGCCGACGCTGAGTTAAATTATCGCACACCCCGCAAACAACGGTTGAGTGTTATGATTGGAAGTGAAAAGTGCGAAAGTCTACAAGGTGGAGCCATCATGAACTGCGCGCGCTGTGGTAGTCATATACCAGAGGAAAGCAACTCCTGTCCCGGATGCGGCCTGAAGCTGAGGGCGGCGCCTCCGCCTCCTGTCCCGCTGGCAAAGCCGCCTTCGCCTGTCCAGCAAGATCAGCGCCAGGATCTGCCCGCGCAACCCGCGCAGCCGCTTCCTCCCGGGGCTTACCTCGCGCCTGGGGAAATTCCGCTTCCCGGACAGTATCCGTCGTACGGGCAAGCAATTGGAACAAAACCGCCCACGAAGCAAAAACTGCCCGTGGCCATGATTGCGCTCATTGTGGCAGGTATTCTCGTCATTGGAGTTTCCGCCGCCGTGTACTTTCTGGTTCTGAAAAAAACATCACCGCTGACAGGCCCCGAGAACGTGGTCATCGAATATTTCGATACACTTTCTTCCGGGCGCATCGAGTCCGTCAATACCCTCTTCGCGCCGGATTGCCAGATTCCCCAGGACACTCTCGACAAAATCGCAAAAAAGGCGTCAGAGAGCGGTGAGAACTTCAAGTACGAAAATCTCGTCCTCGAGACACTCACTGAAACCGCCACGACAGCGACAGTCCATCTCAAGGACATGACGATCTCGAGGAACTTCGACGGAAAAACTGAGACACACAAGTTATCTACCGTTTTGCTAGGTGACGCCAAGCTTGTGATTGGGCTCAAGAACGTCAACGGCCGGTGGCTTCTGTCGGGGGCGCCCGGCGGGTCGCTGCCCATTAAGCCTGGCCCGTAAAACGCAACAAAGGGGGCCTGACCCCAGGTGTTGCGTTATACCACCCCCACCCTAAGAGAGTGGTTCCGCTTCCTCGATGAGATCATCCGGTATGTCGCACAGGAACCTCGAGACCGGGTTCGCCGATAACCCACCCCAGAGGCGCCTCGTTCCCGCGTGTGTCACATATAGCAGCTCGCGTGCCCTTGTCATCCCGACATAGCACAGGCGGCGCTCCTCTTCCATCTCGTCCGGAACGTCCATCGAGCGGATATGCGGGAAAATTCCCTCCTCCATGCCAATCATGAACACTACCGGAAACTCGAGCCCTTTCGCGTTATGAAACGTCATCAGTGAGACGTATCCTCCCGAGATGTCGAGGTCGTCGGTATCACTCACAAGCGATACGCGCTCGAGAAACTCCTCGAGCCCTTGCGCGCCGTACTCCTCGCGGAAATCCTTGACTACCCCGTGCAGCTCCTTGAGGTTCTCGATGCGGCCCTCAGCCTCGGGCGTGCGCTGCCGCTCAAGATCGGCCATGTACCCGGTTCTGCCCCACACCTCCTCCAGCAGCTCGTCGATGTCATGTCCGACAGCGAACTTCGCCAGTGCGTCAATCAACTCCGCGAATCCCGCGAGGTTGCGCGCCGCGCGCGAGGACAACCCGCGCGCGTCGCCGATGTCCTTCAACGCCTCCATCAAGCCAACGCCTTTCTGAAGCGCGTGCTCACCGAGGGCCGCTACTGTAACCTTCCCAATGCCCCGCGCCGGGACGTTGATCACGCGCCGCAGAGCAACCTCGTCCCGTGGATTCGCGAGTACCCTGAGATACGCCACAATGTCCTTGATCTCAGCCCGGTCGTAAAAGCGTGTCCCCCCAAATATCTTGTAGGGAACTCCCAGCCTGACAAGGCGCTCCTCGAGGACGCGCGACTGGGCGTGCGTGCGGTAAAAGACCGCTATGTCATTGAAGCCGCGGCCCCCGGAGATCAGACTCTCTATCTCCGCCGCGACAAATCTAACCTCACCGTGCTCGTCGGCCGCCACGTTGTATTGGATTTTCCCGCCGGGCGGATTGGAGGTCCAGAGCGTCTTCGGTTTGCGGCCGGTGTTCTTCGCCACAACGGCGGCGGCGGCGGAAAGAATGCAGCCGGTCGAGCGGTAGTTCTGCTCGAGCTTGATGACGCGCGCGTCCGGGTAATCCCTCTCAAACTCGAGAATGTTGCGTATGTCCGCGCCGCGCCAGGAGTAGATGCCCTGATCGTCGTCGCCCACGACACACAGGTTCCTGTGCTCTGAAGCAAGCGTCTTCACAAGGCGGTACTGGACGGTGTTGGTGTCCTGGTACTCGTCGACCAGGATGTGGCTGTACCTGTCGCGATACTTCTCGAGAACCACGGGGTGCAACTCGAAGAGGTTTGTGAGCAAAACCAGCAGGTCGTCGAAGTCGAGAGCGTCGTTTTCGCGCAGCCGCTTCTGGTAGCGCCTGTACACCTGCCACGTGACCTCCATGAGGAAATCGCCGTCTTCAATGAGGTCGCCGAAAGATTCCTCGTCAACCATATCGTTCTTGGCGTGGCTTATAGCCGTCTTTATCGCGCGTGGATGATATTTTTTCCTGTCGATCCCCAGGTCATCGACGCACTGCTTGATGAGCCTCATGGAGTCGATCTCATCGTAAATCGAAAAGTTCGACGAGTATCCCAGCGGGGCTATCTCGCGCCGCAGAATTCGCGCGCACGAGGAGTGGAAGGTGCCGACCATCATGCCTCGCGAAGAAGCGCCCACGAGCCGTTGCACCCGCTCCTTCATCTCCCCGGCGGCCTTGTTGGTGAAAGTCAGGGCAAGTATCTCCCCCGGCCTCACCCCGTGGCCGTGGATGAGGTGCGCGATGCGATAAGTGAGTACCCGCGTCTTGCCGCTTCCGGCGCCCGCGACAATGAGAAGAGGCCCGCCTGTGTGCTCGACCGCCGCGCGCTGGGGTGGATTCAGGTCGTCAAGATAATTATGGCGGAGACCGCTTGCTGGAGTCATAGAGCGGGAGCTACTCCCATTCTATGGTGCTTGGAGGCTTGCTCGAGATATCGTAGGCCACCCTGTTCACGCCCTCGACCTCGTTGATGATCCTGCTCGATATACGCTCGAGAACCTCGTACGGTATGCGGGCCCAATCGGCAGTCATCGCGTCCTCGGACATGACCGCCCGCAGGATGATGGGGTAAGCGTAAGTGCGTCCGTCCCCCATCACGCCAACCGACTTGATGCACGGCAACACGGCGAACGATTGCCATATCTCGCGATAGAGGTTAGCGCGCTTGATCTCCTCGATAACGATCGAGTCGGCTTTCTGCAATATTTCCACGCGCTCTTTCGTAACCTCCCCGATGATGCGAACCGCGAGCCCAGGGCCCGGGAACGGCTGGCGCCACACGATCTCCTCCGGAAGCCCGAGCTCCTCGCCCACAGCGCGAACCTCGTCCTTGAAAAGCGCGCGGAGCGGCTCGATAAGCTCGAAATTCATGTCATCGGGAAGACCGCCCACGTTGTGGTGCGACTTGATGCGGGCCGCGTCTTTTGTGCCGCTCTCGATGATGTCGGGATACAGTGTCCCCTGAACAAGGAACCTGACGTCTGAGAGCTTTGCCGCTACTTCCTCGAAGACGCGTATGAACTCGGCGCCGATGGCCTTGCGCTTGGCCTCTGGATCCGTGACCCCTTTCAGCTTTTGAAAAAAGCGCTCGCGGGCGTCGACATTGATTAGCTTCATATTGTGATGGCGCCCGAAAGTCTCCACGACTTCATCCGCCTCGCCGTGGCGCATGAGACCAGTGTCCACGAAAACACACGTCAGCCGGTCGCCTACCGCCTTGTGAACCAGGACCGCCGCTACGGCGGAGTCAACGCCGCCTGAAAGGCCGCAGATAATTTCTTCCTCACCGACGCGTTCCCTGATCTCCGCGACGGAATCCTCGATGATAGATAACATCGTCCATGTCGGAAGGCAGTCGCAACCGTGATACAGAAAGCGCTTGAGCATCTCCACGCCAGCGGGCGTGTGAATAACCTCGGGGTGAAATTGCACGCCGTAAAGGCCGCGGCCTGCGGACTCCATCGCGGCGACCGGGGAAATATGTGTATGCGCGGTCACGTTGAATCCGTCAGGCGCAGCGGTCACCGTGTCGCCGTGGCTCATCCAGACGGTTTGCTCGGACGGCAGGTCATCGAGCAGAACACCCTCGTCCGTGACCGTAAGCCCTGTCTTGCCGTACTCACGGATTCCCGTAGGCTCGACCGTTCCCCCGAGGCTCATCGCCATCAACTGCATGCCGTAGCAGATGCCCAAAACCGGTATTCCAAGCTCAAACAGCCGCGGATCGCAGCCGGGGGCGCCTTCCTCGTTGACGCTCATCGGTCCACCGGAGAGAATGAGGCCTCTCGGCGCTTTTTTCTCTATCGCCTCGACAGACATCTCATGTGGAACTATTTCGCTGTACACCTTGCACTCCCGAACGCGGCGCGCGATTAACTGTGAGTACTGCGCGCCGTAATCGATGACGAGCACGGATGAGTCGCGTGAAATCATTAAGGTCAAACCTCCGCCATGTTACGCGGGCTGATGAATCTATGGGTACGGGACATTATTTGCCCATCCCTACTTCCTGGCTGCGCTGAATCGATTTGCCCTCGGTCTGGAGCGACGGCGCGACCATGACCTGAGCCCGCTGGAACTCCTTGATGGTTGCGTACCCACACGTCGCCATCGACATCCGCAGACCCCCGAACAGGTTGAAGGCGCCGTCGTTTTCATGCGCGGGCCCTATGAGTATTTCCTCGAGACCGGCGGAGCGCCCGACCTCGACGCGCGTGCCCCTGGGCAACTCCGGGTGGAACGTCGCCATGCCCCAGTGGAAGCCGCGCCCGGGCGCCTCGAACGCCCTGGCGATCGGCGCGCCGATCATGACCGCGTCCGCTCCGCAGACCACGCACTTGGCGATGTCGCCGCCCGTGCGGATGCCGCCGTCGGCTATCACGTTCACGTACCGGCCGGTTTCCTCCATAAGCCTGGCGCGGGCGGCGGCGGCATCCGCCAGGGCTGTAGCCTGCGGGACTCCAATTCCCAGCACTCCGCGCGTGGTGCAGGCGTGCCCGGGGCCGACGCCGATCAGGACGCCCACAGCGCCGGTGCGCATCAGATGCAGCGCCGTGTGATACGAGGCGCAACCTCCTACCACCACTGGAATATCCATCTCCGAGATGAATTTATACATATCGAGTGGCTCGCGGCTGTCGCTCCGGTGCTCGGCGCTCACGACCGTGCCCTGAATGATCAGGATGTCCAGCCCCGCTTCAATCGCGAAAGGAGAAAGCTGCTCGACCCTTGGCGGCGTCAGAGAAGCGGCTGTAATTACGCCTGAGGCTTTGATCTCCGCCACGCGGCGTCCAATCAGTTCCGCGCTTACCGGCGCCTGGTAGAGACGCTGGATTCCCTCTGTAGCCTCCGCCTTCGGCAAGGATGCTATCTCCTCCAACACCGGGCCCGGATCCTCAAATCTGGTTTGAAGCCCCTCGAGATTCAAAACGCCAAGTCCCCCAAGCTTGCCGATAGCGATCGCCATGGCGGGATCGACAACCCCGTCCATCGCCGACGCAAGGAACGGGAGCTCGAAGCGGTACGGGCCTAACTGCCACGACAGGTCGATATCTTCAGGATCGCGGGTTCGTCGGGAAGGCACGATCGCGATGTCATCAAGGCCATACGCCCTCCGTCCGGATTTTCCTAAACCGATTTCGATTTCCAAGATACCTCCATAGCGGGTTGAGGGCACACTGCTTCTTCATAGTAAATCACGCAGCAGTGAAAATCCAGCAGGGGCACCGTCTACCTTTACTGCGTAGGGGGGTCACCTGTAAGAAGCCCAAGTCAAGACACACCTCTCCTTGATCCCCGCTCGCGGGGATGTCAAATTCGTCTTGACTTGGGAGGAGACCCCGTTT
>PHEX01000044.1 GCA_002843005.1 Candidatus Anoxymicrobium japonicum
GCGGATAGAATTTGAGAGAGAAAGAGTTAGGCGGACTGGGTCAAAAAGTGCGAAAGTCCACATGATGGAAGTGCCCATAAAAACGCATATTTTGGTTTGACCCCATTATGCGTTTTCTCCAGGCGGTATAATGCGTGCAAACGGAGACTTGTTATGGACAGTATTTATCTCGATAACGCGGCGACCACAAAGGTCAGGCATGAAGTGCGCGAGGCGTTCTTTGAAGCGCTCGAGCGGACATTCGGGAATGCGTCGAGCGTACATTCGGCAGGGCAGGAAGCGAAGAAGCTTCTCGAGGAATCAAGGGAGCGCGCGGCATCTTGCATTGGCGCCCCGGCCGGCGATCTCATTTTTACGAGCGGCGGGACCGAGAGCGACAATTTCGCCGTCATGGGCGCTGGGCGCGTTTGCCGCGACAAAGGCGCCCACATCATCACGTCCGGCATAGAACACCCCGCTGTTCTTAACGCCTGCGAAGCGCTCGAGACGGAAGGGTTCGAGGTAAGTTATGTCCCGGCCGACAGTGAATGCATCGTTGATCCCGAGCGCGTGCGTGAAGCGATGCGACCGGAAACGGTGCTTGTTTCCGTGATGCTCGCGAACAACGAAACGGGCGCTATCGAGCCTATCAGCGAGATCTCGGCGATAGCCCATGAGGCGGGAGCGCTCTTCCACACCGATGCTATCCAGGCGGCGGGAAAGATCCCGGTGAACGTGGACGACCTTGGGGTCGATCTTCTCTCGCTCTCGGGGCACAAGATATACGGTCCGAAGGGAGTGGGAGCTCTGTACGTAAGATCCGGCACGAAACTGCTTCCATTGCTCAAAGGCGGGCATCACGAGAAGTCACTGCGGCCGGGGACGGAAAACGTGCCAGGCATAGCGGCGTTCGCGACGGCGCTGGAGCTTGCCGTAGGTGAGCTGCCCGGTTCGGCGGAACGCTTGAGGGCGTTGAAGGAGATTCTGGCTTCAGGCATATGCGCCAGCATCCCGGCGGTACGCCGCAACGGGAGCGAAGAGAAGTCATTGCCTAACATACTGAACATGAGTTTCGAGGGAGTGGACGGGGAATCCATCCTGTTGAACCTCGACCTCATGGGCATCGCGGTGTCGACGGGGTCCGCATGCGCCTCGGGAACGATCGGTCCCTCGCACGTGCTGCTGGCCATGGGAATCGCGCCGCGGGTCGCGCAATCCAGCGTCCGTTTTTCTTTTGGACGGGACAACACGGAAGCCGAAGTGAAAAGGGTTCTCGAACTTCTGCCCGAGGTAGTGGCGAGGCTCAGGGATCTTTCGACGGCAACGGTGGATAAGTAGCTCAGGCGCACGGGCGAACAGTTCGCGAAGCGGGCGGACGAAGCGGAAAAAAAGCAGGTTCACACATTGGGAAACACGGTTGTCGTGGCGATGTCAGGTGGTGTGGACTCGTCGGTGGCCGCGGCGATTCTCGAGCGTCAAGGCTGGACGGTCATAGGCGTCGGCCTCCAACTGGTGGGCGACAAAGGACACGAGAGAGAGGCGCGATCGTGTTGCGGGATCAGCGACATGAAAGACGCCAGGAGGGTTGCCGAGCGCGTCGGGATCCCTTTCTACGTTTTGAACTTCCGCGACGCGTTCCGCGAAAACGTCATCGATTACTTCACAGCCTCTTACCTGCGCGGCGAAACGCCCAACCCGTGTGTCCCATGCAACAAGGTTATCAAGTTCGATCTGTTGTCGCGCCGGGCAAAAGAACTGAATGCCGGGTGGCTCGCTACAGGGCACTACGCGATTGTCGATCAGGATGGCGAGACAGGGAGACGCGTATTGAGGAAGGGAAAAGACGAGTCCAAAGACCAGTCTTACTTCCTTTACTCGCTTACGCAGGAACAGCTTGCGCGCGCGCTGTTCCCCGTGGGTCAGATGACCAAGGCCGACACGCGCGAAGTCGCGAAGAGCCTGGGCTTGAAAGTCCACAATAAGCCTGAAAGTCAGGACATCTGCTTTGTCGGACGCGAGGGTTATGCCGCTTTCATCCGAAACAGCGTCGGCGACTTTCAGCCAGGGCCGATTCTCGATGAAGAAGGGTCGGTGCTCGGGACGCACAGGGGTTTGCCATGTTATACAGTGGGCCAGAGGCGCGGCCTGGGACTCTCCCGGCGGGCGCCAATGTACGTCACCGACATTGACTTCGCCAACAATTCCATTACCGTCGCGCATCGGAACCGTTTGCGCGGGCAGGAGCGTGTGACCCTGGACGAAATGAACTACGTCTCGATCGGGCGGCCTTCCGGGCCGATAGAAGTAGGGGCGGTTACGAGGTACCGCAAACCCGAGGTTCTCTCGACGCTTGTTCCTGTCGAGGACGGACGGGCGTTTCTGGAGTTCCACGAGCCGCAGGCGCCGACAGCACCTGGCCAGTCAGTGGTCATGTATCTTGGAGACATGGTTTGTTGTGGCGGCATCGTTGCGCGGAGCGGGTGAGGTGGTTTGATGGACGACAACGTGTCCGGGCGGTACTCGGGACAGGTTCTGTTCAAGCCAATTGGCGTGGATGGCCAGGCCAGGCTGCGCGATTCGCGCGTGGTCATCATAGGTTGCGGCGCGCTGGGGACGGGGATTGCCGACAGGCTTGCCAGGTCAGGGACTGGACACATCAAGATAATCGACCGCGACTTCGTGGAGTTCGACAACCTGCAACGGCAGTCGCTCTTCAACGAGGAACATGCGCGCGAGCGGTTGCCCAAGGCGGTCGCGGCCGAGCGCGTCCTCTCGTCTATCAACTCCGAGATTAAGATAAAGGGAGTGGTTGGCGACGTCACCCCGGCGAATATCGAGGACCTGCTGGGCGGATGCGACCTTGTGATGGACGCCACGGATAACCTTGAGACACGCTTTCTCATGAACGACGCCTGCGTGAAGCTGGAGATCCCATGGGTGCACGGGGCCGTCGGCGGCTCGTGCGGCCAGGAGATGCTGATCGTTCCGGGGGCCACGGCCTGCTTCCGCTGTTACCTGCCCGAGCTTCCTCAAGTAACATTGCCGGGGGTTGACGTTCTGGGTGTTCTGAACACGATCACAGGTTTGACCGCCGAACTTCAAACAACCCACGCGATCCAGGTATTGACGGGCGATGCCGCGCGCGGCGGAGTCTTGACGTATGTGGATATCTGGGAGAAAGAGTTCTTGCAGTTTGACGTCGAGCGCCTGTTGGAGTGCCCGGCGTGCGCCAAAGGTGAATACTCTTTCCTGGACAGCGAAAATATCTCGTAATCCATTTCTTTCTTACTGCGCCGACGCCGATTCGATGATAGAATCATCACACTTAGATTTCGCCGGTGTAGCTCAGTCGGTAGAGCGGCTCACTCGTAATGAGCAGGTCCGCGGTTCGAATCCGCGCGCCGGCTCCAGCCCCAAACGAATCCAACGTTCCTCGAGAACGGGACGCCAGATACTCCAATTGACCCATCAGCAGCTTCGTCATGTGACCAGCAATGGAATTAAAAAGAGAGGGGGGGCGGTCCCACTAGAACCTTTCTATGCGGCAACTCATGGGGATATTTGAAATGGTTCATCAACGCAGAACCGCCGTTGGAGATACAGTATCAGAATAAAATATCGTGGTCAACGGGAACCAGGGGTCAGGCACCGTCTACCGCTCCGTTTACCGCAAAGAGGCTTCAAATAGCGGAATAATGCTGGTGGTGAGGGGCGGAATTGAACCGCCGACACCAGGATTTTCAGTCCTGTGCTCTACCAACTGAGCTACCTCACCACAAACCGCGTTACGGGTGGCTGGCGGAGCCGACGGGATTCGAACCCGCGATCTCTGGCTTGACAGGCCAGTGTGTTAAACCAGGCTACACCACGGCTCCACGTTTCAAAATTAGAAACACAATTATACCTTATGGCGCCCCCAACGGGATTTGAACCCGTGCCGCCGCCTTGAAAGGGCGGTATCCTGGGCCGCTAGATGATGGGGGCTCGTTGCCCGGGATTTACCCCGAGCGCTAGATTAGTCTTGCAAAGACCACTGGAAAAAACAAGTTGAGGATAATCGCCCCGTTCCATAAAGTGACAAGGTGACACAGGCATATGCGATGGCTTGTCCGGGCTTGAGAACGTGGCCGTGGCGGGCTGCTTTTAAGATTCGTGCCTCGGATGGGCTTTGACCATTTTCATCGCGCGCGTCACGGCGACAATAGTGTCGGCCCTGAACTGCGCCTGTAACTCGCCTATTCGAGCATAGGCCATGCCTTTTGGCGCTACCACGTATTTAGGTTTTACATCGTTTAACGCGATCGCGATGATGTCCATCCGGCAACGCGAGCATCCGCAGAACCCGGTGTCGCATGCGATGATCTCATCCACGTAGCTCGTTACCACGCTTTCCATGTAGTTGATCAGTTCCACGACCACCTCCAGCGTGTGCACATCAGAAATACTTGAACTGCCCGCTGCTTGATGTTTCAACTATATCACGGTCTCCCTCCGGCGAGAAATCGCGTGACTTCTCAGTCAAATTGGCAACCGCGTTCGACCTCTGCTATAATGCTCTGGCTTTTACCCTTTTCACGGATGATAACGTTGGAAGCTCCAATCACCGGAGGTTGATTTGCGGAAATATGAGACGATGCTGATCGCTAGAGCGGATCTGGAGGAGACCCAGTTGAAGGCTCTGTTTGACGATGTTTCGGCCCTGATAGTTCGCGAGGAAGGCTTTGTCAAGTCTGTGGACGTGTGGGGCTTGAGGCGCCTGGAGTATCCGATAGAGCATCAAGAGAGCGGTCACTATGCTGTGATAAACTTTGAATCGGGCGTGGGAGTAGTGAAAGAGATGGAGCGTGTCATGAACATCAGGGACGACGTCTTGAGGATCAAGACGTTTGTGCGAGACAGGGGGTAGAAATCTATGGCAAGCTTGAACAGGGTAGTGCTGGTCGGGAACCTCACAAGAGACCCCGAACTCAAGTTCACGACCGCCGGCAAGGCTATCGCCCGATTGGGGATCGCGGTCAATCGGATCCCTTACACAAACGACCAGGGCGAGCGCGTCGAGGGCGTTGATTTCTTCAACGTTTCTGTCTTTGGGAGACAGGCGGAGACCGCTCAGCAGTACCTCCGAAAAGGCGCGGGCGTCGCTATCGACGGACGGCTTCGATATAGAAGCTGGCAGACCGATGATGGCATGAAACGTTCCAGCGTCGAGGTCGAAGCGCAGAACGTACAGTTCCTCCCGCGTGGAAGGGAGCAGGGCGCCCCCGCCAGCGCCCCCGAGAACGATTACTCCGATATAGACGTGCCGCCGATAGAGGGTGGTGTGCCGCCGATAGAGGGCGGAGAAGATTATCCCTGGTAACAACAAAGGAGTGTTTGAGTCATAGCAAGAGAAAAAGAAAAAAAAGAAAAAAAGACATCCCCTTATCCCAGGAAGCAGAAGCGAAAGTTCTGCTATTTCTGCAAAGAGAAGATAACCTATATTGACTATAAGGATATAGGAATGTTGCGGCGTTTCCTCTCCGAGCGCGGGAAGATACGCCCTCGCAGGGTCACCGGCACCTGCACTCGGCATCAGGCCGGTCTCAGCAAGGCGATCAAGAACGCCCGGGAAGTCGCGCTCCTGCAGTATCCGCACAGATAGCCCAATAATCCACTACCTGAAGCGAAATCCGGGACGGTGATAAAGTGAAGATTCTACTCAAGCAAGACATGGAACGAGTCGGTCGCATGGGAGAGGTCGTCGAGGTGGCAAACGGTTACGCGCGCAACTTCCTGATCCCAGGTGGGATCGCCGTCGGCGTTACCCGCGGGACGATGAAGGATATCGCCGAGCAGAAGAAAGTCCTCGAGATCAAGGCCGTGAGGCAGCGCGAACAGCTCCAGTCGGTGGCTGACAAGATATCCTCCAGGCCACTGGTCATCAAGATGCGCTGCAGCGCCAGCGGCAGGCTTTTCGGCTCGATAACAAATCGCCAGTTGGCCACGCGGATACAGGAAGTAACCGGCGAGGAAGTCGAACGTCACAATATCTATATCGATGACCGCATAAGGTCAGTCGGTGTTTACAAGGCCGTGATAAAGCTCCATCACGATGTCGAGATCGAGAAGGAGTTTGAGGTCGAAGGAGAGGGCTTCGTTGCCGAGGAGCCGCCCGAGGATGGGGTTGGATCCGTCCCTATTGAGGCGAGTGTTGCGGCACAGGAAGCCGCCCCCGCGCTTTCTGAGGATACCGCCGCGTTTGACGCGGTCGAATCCCAACCATCCGGGGAGGAGGATAGCGGCCTGTTTGCCATTGACGCCGGTGAAGTAGCGGCCCTTGAATCGCCGCATTCCGAGCGGGGATAGGGTAGGGCGCATGGCACTGGAGTCGGTTGCCGCGACCAGAAGTTCGGACCGCATCCCGCCTCACAATCTGGAGGCGGAAGAATCAGTTCTTGGCTCCATGATCCTCTCGCACCAGGCGACGGCCGAAGTGCAGGACATTGTGAGCTGTGATGATTTCTACAAGGAATCTCATCGCATCATCTACCGCGCGCTTACCGAGTTGTACGCCCTCGGTGCCACGACCGACCACGTCATTCTCGCCGAGGAGCTTAAAAAACGCGGTCAACTGGAAGCTTCAGGGGACAGGGCTTATCTGTTGACGCTCACAGACACGACTCCTAACCCGCACAACGCCAAGCATTACGCAAGCATCGTTCGCGACATGGCATTGCGCCGCAACCTCATAGACATCGGCTACGACATCACCGGCATGGGCTTTCAAGTGGGCGACGAATTCGATAACCTTTACGACGGCGCCGAGCAGTCCCTGTACAATCTGGGCAAGCGGATGCGTCGTGAGGGCCTTACCCACATAAAAAATCCGTTGCTCAACAGTTTCAACCGCATGTCTGAAGCCAAGGATAAAGGCTCCCCGATAACAGGCGTGCCGACCGGCTTTTACGACCTTGACAGGATCACCAGCGGTCTGCAACCCTCCAATCTGGTGATTGTCGGCGGACGCACTTCCATGGGCAAGACGAGCCTGGCGCTCAACATCGCGCACCACGCCGCCGTCCGCGAGGGCATCGGCGTCCTTATCTTCAGCCTCGAGATGAACAAGACCGACATCGCCGAGCGTCTTCTATTGAGTGAGGCAAGGGTGGACTCGAGCAAGTACCGCACCGGCAACGTGGACGACAAAGAGATGGATCGCATCGTAAACGCCGCGGGCATCTTGAACCAGGCGCCTATTTTCATCGACGACATGGGCGACGTCAAACTGCTCGAGATGCGTTCTATCGCGCGCAAGCTTATGTCCACCGAAAAAAATGTCGGGCTCATCATCGTCGATTACATCCAGCTCTTGTACAGCGACAAGAGGAGCGAGTCGAGAGCACAGGAGGTTTCGCGCATTGCCCGTGACCTCAAGGTCATGGCGATGGATCTCGAGGTTCCCGTGATCGCGGCCTCGCAGTTGCGAAGACCGCCGCCGACTACCACCAGGAAAGATCCGAGCCTGGAGGACCTCAAGGAGTCCGGCGGCATAGAGCAGAACGCTGATGTGGTTATACTCATCTACAGGCCCGAGATGGACGATCCCAAGAATATGGACGTCAAGGGCATCGCCGAGATCAACCTCGCGAAACATCGCAACGGGCGCACAGCCAGGTTCAAGCTCTACTGGATGGGGTCGTATTCCAAGTTCGAGAATCCCGCGGAGGAAGATCTCCTGCAGGATTAGAGAATCCTTTTAGATGTTATCGACCGGCGCCATAGTTGTGGCACGAGCAAGAAAGGACGCGATTTGTCGGATCCAGACAGTAACATCAACACGGACGGCAACAGTTCAGATGTCTACCTGGGCATCGATGTCGGTTCGGTTTCCACAAACGTCGTTGCGCTGAATCGTGAAGGGGTGGTGCTCGACTCGATTTATCTGCGCACGATGGGGCAGCCGATTACCACTGTCCAGGATGGCGTGCGGGCAGTTGGGAAGAGGCTGAACTCCGGGGTGGTAATACGGGGCGCCGGGGCGACCGGCAGCGCCAGGTATCTCACGGGCGTGGTCATCGGCGCCGATATCGTCAAGAATGAGATCACCGCCCACGCGGTCGCGGCGTCTCACATAGTGCCGGACGTCAGAACCGTGCTCGAAATCGGTGGGCAGGACTCCAAGCTCATTTTGCTGCGCGATGGCGTGGTTACCGACTTTGCGATGAACACGGTGTGCGCCGCGGGCACGGGATCGTTTCTCGACCACCAGGCGGTGAGGCTCGGTGTGCCGGTCGAGGAGTTCGGCGATCTGGCTCTCAAGGCCAAGGAGGGCGCGCAGATCGCCGGGCGCTGCGCGGTGTTCGCGGAGAGTGACATGATTCACAAGCAACAGGTCGGCTACCCGACAGAGGAGATCGTGCTGGGCCTGTGCCGCTCGCTGGTGCGAAACTACATCAACAACCTTGCCAAGGGAAAAAGACTCGAGTCGCCTGTCGTCTTTCAAGGTGGAGTTGCCGCGAACGTTGGAATGAAGCGCGCATTCGAGGATGCCCTGCAAGTCGAGGTCAACATTCCGCCTTACCACGATGTGATGGGCGCGATAGGTGTGGCGTTGCTGGTGATGGACGAGGCGGACTACATGAAGGCGAGCAACTTCAGAGGGTTCTCGCTCGCGGATTTCAACTACGACACTTCGTCGTTCATGTGTTCCGGATGCTCCAACAACTGCGAAGTCGTCAAGATCAAGGTTGGACGTGAGGTTCTGGCGTGCTGGGGAGGCCGTTGTGGGAAGTGGGAGCTGGAGTTCGACTCACCCGCCGGGCGAGTGTAGTAACAGATAACGGTGGTAATGAACACAACACAATCGCCATCTCTCGTTGCCCGCCGTGTCGCGGGAGCGATGTTGACGCTCGTATTTCTGTCCGCCGGCTGTGGCCCGCCCGCCGTAGGGACGCCGTCACAGATTCTAAAAAAGGCGATAGAGGCCCAGGGCAACCTGAACTCCGTGCGTGTGGATATCGATAGCGAGATAGAGCTTGATATCCCCGGAGGCGCCAGATCTTCGTTGCTATCCTACAAAGGTTTTTTTGAGAAGCCCGATCGCTGGAAGCTCGCCGCCAGGTCGTCAGGTGAAAAATCTGACGTCGTGATCATTGGACAGCGAACCTGGGTCAAGCTTTTCGGCTCGGATGCCTGGATTGAGAAAAAGGCGGCGACTCCGCTCATCTGTGAGTCGCCTGATGACGTAATCGCGTCAAAGTACTTGAAGTCGGCCAGGGACGCGCGGCTCATCGACCGGAAGGGCGACACCTACCACCTCAAGTTCGACCTGAATATCCTGACCTTCGCGCGCGCGTTCAACCTCCCGGGCGTAGACCCCGCGCTTCTCAAGGGCAAAGAGGTTCACATGGAAATATGGGTGCGAAAGGACAAGCTGTACCTCGAGAAAGCCAGGATGGAATTCGCGAGCCACCTGTCGGCGCCGGTGAACGGCAACCTCAACATGACTCAAGAGATCGAGTTCTCGAACTTCAACGACCCCGTCAGCATCGAGCCCCCCACTTAACTTTGGGGTCAGGTCTTTTTTAGGTAGACGGTGCCTGACCCCTCTACGCAGTAAAGGTAGACGGTGCCTGACCCCTCTTAAACTTTAAAAAAGGCCTGACCCCAAAGTTAAGCCCTTTTTTCTTCTTGGGACAGGAGCAGCGGCGAGATGTAATCGCCAAAATCCGAGCGGGCTTGTTCCAGACGCTTTCGCTGTTCGTCGAGCGTGATGAAGAGCACCTCGGGGATGCCCCACTCCTTGCGATAGATCTCCTCGATGCGGGCGATTTTCGCGAGTTGCTCGGGGATGCGTACCGTGAACTGCGCTCTGTACTGATCCTCGGTGTACTCGGAATCGAGCGCGTCCGCGAACAGCCGGCGCAGATCTTTGTAAAGCGGAATGAACCCGGTCGGCGTCTGAAGCGCCGCGATCTCGTCGTGCACGCGTTCCTCCATCCACAGTATCCAAACCTTCTTGTCGAGCATGCCGTTCAGGTACTTGCCGTCCGGCCCGGTAAGAAAGTAGTTGACCGCGAATATTTTCGGTGGCTTCGCGAGCACCGCCGTGAACTCTAGGTACTTCTGCACGTAGGTGTCGAGGGACGCCGCCAGGAAGTCGAGGTTTGACATCGGGTTGAACTCGCGCACGCCTTCGGCGCCCAGCGTCGCGGCGGTCGTCTCGGACTCCAGCGACGCCCCCTTGGTGATGACGCCGTGTACCCAGTTGAAAGATTGCTCGACCGGCATGGAAGTGTCGGTGTCTCTCCCTCCGAAGATGATGACTTTGACCGGCACGCCGCCGGGGTTATCGAGGTTCTCATCTATGTTCTCGAGCGAGTCCATTTTGATGGTGAAGCGCGCGTTCTTGTGCGATGGATCTATCTCCTTGCCCCCGGCATCCGTCTTGCCCTTACGCCACTCTCCCGAGAAGTTCGTCCCGCCATCCGGCATTTTGCCGCCCATTCCAAGCCAGTACGGGCGTCCTTCCTTGACCAGCACGTTAGAGAAGATGATTTCGCCTGGCGAGGTGAGCGCCTTGTAGATCGCGGGATCGTCCTCAGGGTTCACGTCCTGGATGATGCCGAAGACGCCACGCTCGACGTTGACCGCCCTGACCTCGCCGGCGATCTTCTTGAGATAGGCGATGTCGTCGCCGATTATGCTCAGGCCCTCTATCATGGCCGTCGAGGTCTTGCCGCACATGCTCGGGTATGCGCCCGTCATGTAGGTCTTCCTGCCGCCGCGCCCGGGCACGCCGACGACGAACATGTGCTCGGTCAGCCAGCCTTCTTTGAGACTTTTTTGAATGCCCAGTCTCATGGCCAGCTTTTTCAGGCCCATGGTGTTGCCGCCGTATTGCGTGTTTACGCTGTACACAGTGTTGTCCTCGAGATCGATGAACATGCGGCGCTTGTCGATGTTCACGCTGACGTTGTTCTCGAGCCGTCCCGCCGAGTGCAGGAACTTGAAGTACTCGACCCCGGCGGCAGCGGACTTGAATTCGTCGTAGCCATGCCGATAGAGGAGATCCTCACTGTGACCGACGTAGAACGAGTCGGTTATCTGGCAACAGAGTTGCGTGAAGGTCGAGCTCCGTGGTCCGAGGCAGTAGAAGCGGACGATCATCTCTTTGCCCTTCATAGAGCCGTCCAGGATGCCCAGGACTTCGCTCAATCCTTCTTCTCTGATCATGAAGTTGATGTGCTCGCCCAGGTGTACGTTCGGGGGCAGGAGATACCTGGTGTTCTCCTTGTCCCGCCCCTGATCGCGCATGCCGTCGAAGTGGCAGGTGTGCCCCGGTATCGCGAGCTCGAACTCCTCGCCTTGCTCCAGAGCCTTTCGCCTCACGTAGTCGCGATCCTCCTCGGAGTCGGTGGCGATGAAGATCGTGTCCGGCTTGCACAGCTCTACCGTCCTGGCGACGAACTTGTTTATGTCAGGCTGTTCCAGTTCTTCCAGCTTCTCGTACTGCTCGCTGGACATCTTGTTCTTCAGATAATCAAGGTGCTGGTCACTCAAATTTCTCTGTCTCCTCGAGTCAGATGCCGCTATACACGTTTCTTTCGTCGAATGATAGAGAAATCCGATCGTGAAGTCCACTGCTATGTGCTTGACTTGCTTGCCGCGCGCTTCTATAATATGCTTGTAAAGCTTCCTCTCTATCCTCTCCACCAGGCACGGATGGAGGTTCACAATCAATTACGCATTGCGCGCGCGCTTTCTCCTCTGGATGTTGGCGGCGCTGATCTTACTGCCGTTTCTCATGCTGGAGTCGTTTCTTCCGCAGGCAAGCGCACGGCCTGATTCATACTCCTGGCCTGTTCAGGGCAACGTCCTTCGTGGTTTCGAGAAACCAAAGGGAGCTTACGGCGAAGGTGGGCACCAGGGAATCGATATCGCGGCCCCCGCCGGCGCCACTGTGCGCGCTGCCGGTGATGGCGCCGTCACGTGGGTTGGCGAGCTTCCCAGGGGCAAGTTCGTTACCGTATCACATTCCGGTGGCACGAAAACGACATACCTCGACCTCGACACTATTGCGGTGGCGATTGGACAGGCGGTCCACCGCGGGCAGGCGATAGGCACGCTTTGCGGTAAGCGTGACAGCTCATCGCCCGCGAGCCATCTCCACTTTGGCGCGTCCTTGAACGGCAGCCCCATCGATCCGAGAGTGCTTCTGGATGGCATTGAGAGCACTTCATATATCAGGCTATGTCCTGTGGATCGGCCGGGTGGAGCGCCGAGCGGCCCCGGTCGTCCCGCCGAAAGTGGCGAGCAGAGCATATGGCAAGTGGTGGCGCGCCCGATTGATAGCGCTTTCCGCCTGGTAGGGGACGGGACGGGGATAGGCTGGCGTGGTGTTTGCGCCGCCGGTGGATGGACGGCTACCGGATTCGACAGGTTCTGGGACAGGGCCGCCTACCCCGTTTTGCGCAAGTGCGGACAGTGGACAGAGATAGCGGCGAAGTTCTGCTGGGGCAACAGGTACTTCAAGGCAATCGTTGCGGGCCTGGCCGCGGCGGCCGTTATAATAGTGGTAATAGTAGTCATTGTGATTACCCTTCCGGTTAGCGTCGTCTGCGGCGTCGTGGCCGCTATAGCCGTTGTCGTGGCGGCTCTTGTGACTGCCATTTACTATACCGGTGTCCATCCCGCTAATTTCAATTTCGCGGACTGTTTCTTCAAGTGCTTGAGCGTCGGGGCGGCAACCGCCGCGACTGTCATCAGCCTCGGCTCGCTCGGCGCCGCGTTCTCCGCGGGCTGGGCCGAGATGGGACTCATTGGCTCGCTCAAGTGCGCTATCTCGAGCGGAGCGCTTTCCGCGGCATTCGAGGGCTCAGTCTCGTATCTATTCACCGGGCGCCTCTCGATCAAGAGGATATTGATCGCGTTTTGCGTGGGCGCGGTTTCCGGGCCTATCGGGAAAGCGATGAAAGATGGGATTATGGGCAGCCGCGCCGTCCAGGCGCTGACGTTGATCCTGTCCGAGAGCAAGATCGCTGTCGGCTGGGGCGCCGCCATCGTTTTCTTGAAAGAGAGCGGCAACACAATGAGCGTCATGGTCATCGTGCTGAAGGAAGGGGCGACGGCGTTTGGCGGAAAGGCCGTTTACCTCGTGTTTTCAGGCGCGTTTGGGACCAGCCTTCATATCACCTCGTCAATGTTGAGCCACAAACCCATCACATTCTCAGGAATGTTCGCGGCTTTTCTCACCGGCGTAGTGATGGGGGGCATAGGGCTCACGTTTGGCGGCCTGGGGCTTGAAGGCATGCTGGCGCGCTTTACGGTCTTTTCGGAGGGATTGGGCTTGATGGCGCGAAGGCTGGCAGGCAGGATATTGAGCAAGAGCATGCGCAAAGCGCTCAACAGCGGTCTCACAGCAGGATTCAAACGGCTCTTTCACGAAAAAGAGCCTGGTATCGCAAAGGAGGAATGATGAGGAAAGTCGAGACGACGCGCTTGCGGCAACACATCATAATAGTTGTGTTTGCGCTCGCCGGCCTTGTGCTGCTGTGCTGGGGGGCAAGGGTCGCGATGACAACAGGAGGCGCCATCGGTCCGATGCCGGGAGCGGTCATAGCGGTAGCTGGAGCGTCTCTTCTGCTTTTCATGGCGTACTGCTACTACGTCGTCGATTTCAAGAACAATGGAGGGAAGCGCGCTTTTGCGGCCCGCATGGTTTCAGCCGCGAGCGCAGGGTTCTTCTCCATGCTCCTGGCCCGGTTTCTGTTTCACAAGTAGCCCAAACCCCGAGCTAACAGCATTTTCCGGGCACTCTTTCTTACATGAGAGGCAGCGCACACACTCGGGAGAGTTGGGGTTCTCGTAGACATTCATATCGACCGGGCAGACTTTCCGGCACCTGCCGCATTTTGTGCACGTCGCGCTATCGACATCCATGCGGTACAGGCTGAGGGGCGCCAGCAGCGCGTAAGCGCCACCAAGCGCGCACGCGGTTCTGCAGAACGGACGCTTTGCGGCAACCATCCACGCAAGGAAACCCACGAGGATCGCGATCTTCAACAAGAACAACCAGCCGACAGCGGGAAGGGGCGCGCCCGGAGGCAGAACCTTAAGCGGGATCGCGCCTTCCAGTGTGCCCGCGGGACAAAGCCGCGAGTACCAGTGAACCCCGGTGATATATGGAATAAGCATTGCGACCACTATCAGCGCGAAGTACTTTCCGAAGCGCATCCACCGTGGCACGCTGAACTTCGGTGTCGGGATCTTGTACAGCAGATCCTGCAACAAGCCGAAGGGGCATGCCCATCCGCAGAAGAGACGGCCGACGAGTATCCCGACAAGCCCTATGAACCCCACTACGTAAAGCAAAGCGCCTGCCTGATACGAAGCCTGCCGCTTCACCGCTTCCGCAAGACCACGCCCGGCTACGGCACCGCGCGTTCTGGAATGTAGCGTCGCAAACGAGTGCTGGAGGCTTCCTACAGGGCAGGAAGATAGCGCGAGAGGACAGACGTAGCAGTTCAAGCCGGGGAAGCATAATCCCTTGCCCTTGCCCTGGTAGATAATCCTCGTCTTGAAGTAAATGAACCAGGGATTAGCGATCAGCGCGGCAAGCGCCTGTGTCCAGCGGCGCGCCCGCATTTAGT
>PHEX01000045.1 GCA_002843005.1 Candidatus Anoxymicrobium japonicum
AACGGGGTCTCCTCCCAAGTCAAGACGAATTTGACATCCCCGCGAGCGGGGATCAAGGAGAGGTGTGTCTTGACTTGGGCTTCTTACAGGTGACCCCTGTATGAGGTAGTTGTTGCAAATGGCCAAGAAAAAAAAGAAAAAGAAATCAACTGGAGCGCGCAAATCATCTTATGCTATGGGAAAGAGGGTGGAGAGCGAACTGGAGAACGACTCTTCAGTGACCCGGCGCGGCAAAGACGTTGCGGTTGAACCCGCGAGCGCGCAGTGGAACATTGTAAGGCGTGGAACCCTCGAGATGAAGGTGTTTCTGGCGCTCATCGCCGTCCTGACCGTAGCGGCTCTCTTTCAGTATCCGCTCGCGATTCAGGACGCCACTACGTACTATAATAAGCTCAAGAAAGAGTATCCCGCCGCGCTCGAGAAGTTCAAAGAGAAGTACGAGACGCCCGCCGAGCAGAAGAAACACTCAAGGGAAAAGCCAATCCAGCCCAGGAAGCCTGTTTTTGCCGACTTCCTGGTTTACCAGGCGCTATTCCTTGTTATTCAGGGAGCGCTGTTCGCCTTTGTCGGGTTGAATGTGCAGCGAAGAACCGACTTGAAGACTCCACTGTTGGACAAGGTAGGCGTGAACGAAGCGGGCGCCTCCGACCTTCGCGACCTTCTATCCTGGTCGGTTCCGTTTGGGATCGCCGCGCTCGTGCCGCCGTTGATATCGACGTTCATTGGCAAGTCTCTGGGCTTTATTCAGGGCGTCGAATTCAGGAAGATGCCGGCGTGGAAGTTCTCGCTCTCATATATCAACATCGCGATCAGCAATGAAATCCTTTTTACGTTCCTGGTGTTCTCCGCGTTCGTGTATTTCTTTTCCATATACCGTGAACGCTTAAAGGTGGGATCGCACATGGCCGCTATTGCGGCGGCAAGTGCGCTGTGCTGTGGGTACATATACTGGATCAGCGTCGCGGCGGGGGAGAAACCGGCAACGGCCGCTATGAGCGCGGTTTTCCTGGCCCTGTCACTGGTGACAGTGCTGGGTTACCTTTACTGGCGCAAGGGGTTAGAATACTCATTGCTGGCCGGCGCTATTGGGTTTGGCTTGTATCCGTTCCTGGCTAGAGTGATCGTGAGGTGACCAGAGCAAGTCCTTTGGCGCCGCATGCGCTGATTGCCCTTTGTCTGAGCGCGTTCGAGGCTCAACTCGAGGTTCGATCACCCGGCCGCATAATATTTTGGAGCTCAAAATGACGTTAACCCTTCAACAGGTGATACTTTCTCTCGAGAGATACTGGTCACAGCGCGGCTACCTGCTCGCTCAGTCGTACGACCTCGAGGTAGGCGCGGGCACGTTTCATCCCGCGACGCTACTGCGGTGCCTGGGCCCTGAACCGTGGCGAGTGGCTTATGTGCAACCTTCGAGGCGCCCCACTGACGGGCGATACGGCGAGAACCCGAACCGCGTGGGCAGGCACTTTCAGTTTCAGGTGATATCCAAACCGTCGCCGGGCGACATTATCGCGATATATCTGGAGAGCCTCTACGAACTCGGCATAAAACCCGAGGAGCACGACATCCGTTTTGTGGAAGATGACTGGGAGTCGCCGACACTGGGCGCCTGGGGGTTGGGCTGGGAGGTGTGGCTTGACGGCATGGAGATAACGCAGTTCACTTACTTCCAGCAGGCGGGCGGGTTCGACTGCCGCCCGGTCTCCTGTGAGATAACTTACGGGCTCGAGCGCATATCGATGTACGTGCAGAACGTGGATAACGTCTTTGATGTCGCCTGGAACGAGGATGTCTCATACGGCGATCTCTATCGCCGTTCCGAGGTCGAGTGGTCAACTTATTCGTTCGAGGTGGCCGATACCACGTTTCTTTACAGACTGTTCTCCGAGACCGAGGCCGAGGGCCACGCGTTGCTCGAAAAAGGGCTTTTGCATCCAGCTTACGACGCGTGCCTCAAGTGTTCGCACATCTTCAACCTGCTTGACGCGCGCGGGGCGATAAGCGTCACGGAGCGCACCGGATTTATCGCGAGGGTAAGGACGCTTTCACGGGGTTGCGCGCGGAAGTTTCTCGAGTGGCGTGAGAGCGAAGGCTATCCGCTCATTAACGAAGGGGAACGGTAGAGATGCCAAATCTGCTGTTGGAGATAGGAACAGAGGAGCTTCCGGCATCCGCGATATACAGCGCGTTAGAGCAAATGGAATCGCTCGTGCCGGCCCTCATGGGCAAGGCTAACCTGGCGTTCGAGGAGAGCTGGACGTTCGCCACCCCGAGGCGCCTCGCTATCACGGTGCGCGGAGTTGCAGACCGGGCCTCCGCGCAGGTGATTCGCAAGAAAGGTCCGTCGCTGTCCGTGGCTCGCTCAGAGGACGGTTCGTGGACACGAGCGGCGACAGGTTTCGCGCAAGCGCAAGGCGTTGAACCTGACGACTTGAGGATAGAAGAGTCGAGCAAGGGCAGCTACGTCGTTGCCGTCACCGAGACGGAAGGCATCGAGGCCGAGGATATTTTGTCCGGGCTGCTCCTCGAGATCGTGTCATCACTGAAGTTCAAGAAATCGATGCGGTGGGAGAGCCGCGATGAGCGATTCAGCAGGCCGATCCGTTGGTTCATGGCGATATTCCGCGACAAAATAGTGGAGTTCGAGTACGCCGGGTTGAAGGCGTCGAACATTACTTTCGGCCATCGCCGCCTGTCAGGCGGAAAAGTCACGATTTCGCTTCCCAGGAACTACGAGCACGAACTCAAGGAAGTGTTCGTCATGGCCGACCACAGGGCTCGCTTGATCGAGATCGTCCGCCGCGCGGAGCGAGTTTGCGAGGAGGCCGGCGCCGTGCCTGTCCTTGACGAGGATGTACTCGACGAGGCCGTGCAGTTAGTCGAGTGGCCCGGGGTGATCCTCGGGCGTTTCGACGAGCGGTATCTGCGGCTTCCGCGCGAGATACTTGTCCACGCCATGAAGTCGCATCAGAGGTACTTGCCCGTGGAGACAAAGGACGGGAGGCTCGAGGCGAGTTTCGTGGCTATCCACAACGGTAACCCTGACATGGCGAACATAATAAGGAAAGGCCACGAGAGGGTGCTGGCCGCGAGGCTTGCCGACGCGGAGTTCTTTTTCGACGAGGACTCAAAGCGGCCTCTCGTGGACATGCTTTCCGACCTGGAGCACGTCGTTTACCGTTCTGAGCTTGGAAGCATGGCTGAGAAATCTCACAGGCTCGCGCGCCTCATCGCGGAAGAGTGCGCCGAGCTGGGGGGCGACGAGGAGCTTCTTTCGCGCTCCCGCCGCGCGGCGATGCTCGCCAAATGTGATCTTGTCACTCACATGGTCATAGAGTTTCCAGCGTTGCAGGGTACGGTAGGATCGATATACGCCCGCAGGTCGGGAGAGCACGAACTGGTGGCGAAAGCTATTCATGAGCAGTATCTCCCGAGGCGGCTCGGGGACATCCTGCCGGAGACGGTGGAAGGCGCTCTGCTTTCTCTTGCCGAGAAGGCTGACAACCTGGCCGCGTCATTTGGGTTGGGGCACGTTCCCACAGGTTCGGAGGACCCGTACGCGCTGAGGCGCCAGGCCCTCGGGATGATGTTGATACTTTTGGATCACGGATTTGCGTTCTCTGTCTCGCGTCTCGTGTGCGCTTCGGCGTCCGAGCTCGAAGCAAATGCTCACGGCTTCGCGTGGACACAGGACGCCCGGCGCGCGTTCGAGGAGTTTTTCGCGGCCCGCGAGCGGGTATTCTTCACCGAGCGAGGCTACCGATACGACCTGGTGGAAGCGGCGCTCGTCGTTGACCGGGACGTGCCGTTGTTGGTGCAGAGGCGGCTCGACGCGCTGGTCGAAGCCCGCGAGGAAGGCCTGCTTGTGAGGCTCTACACCGCTTTCGAACGGTGCCACAACCTGTCACGTGGCCAGGAGGCCGGCGCCGTTTCCGAGCTTCATCCGCAAGAGCCCGTTGAGCGCGAAGTGACAAATTGTCTCGTGGATGTCGCCTCGGCGGTCGAGGGCGCCCTCGCGACGCTGGATTTCTACGGCGCGCTCGAGGCGCTCGATCCTCTTTGCGAGCCCGTGAACAGGCTTTTCGACGAAGTGCTCATAATGGCGAAGGATCCGGCCGTGAGGGCCAATCGCCTTTCGCTGCTCGCCCGCATTGACGCACTGTTCAGCAAGGTCGCGGATTTCTCGAAGCTGATGTGGGATTGAGGGGCTTTTTGTATTTGAGACGCGTCTCTCATGCAAAAAGGTGTTAGACCCCTTTTGCATTCTGGGGCGTGGATTGGGGGATAATCCCCCTCGCCCCCCTTATCAGGGGGGCACTAATGCTTTTGCGTGAACGGGATTGATGGTCGGACAACTTAATATTTCAGGGAGGTTGCTGGATGGGAACGAAGTACGTATACGATTTTGAAGAGGGCAACAAGGACATGAAGGAACTCCTTGGCGGCAAAGGCGCGAACCTCGCCGAGATGACGTCCATGGGAATCCCCGTTCCACCTGGTTTTACTATCAGCACTCAAACTTGCGTCAGTTATCTCGAGGCGGGGGAGTACCCCGTGGGCCTTGACGAGCAAATTGACGAGAATCTTGCAGCGCTTGAGGAGAAGATGGGCAAGCGCCTGGGAGACCCCGAGGATCCGCTGCTGGTGTCGGTGCGCTCGGGCGCTCGCGCCAGTATGCCGGGGATGATGGACACTATTTTGAACCTGGGCCTCAACGACATATCCGTCGAGGGGATTGCGTCGAAGACGGGCAACCCGCGCTTCGCGTACGATTCCTACAGGCGTTTTATCACGATGTACGGCAATGTCGTCCTTGGAATGAAGCCTGAGGACAAAGAGAAGCGTGATCTGTTCGACGCGATCCTGGAAGAGAAAAAAAAGGAAGCGGGAGTTGAACTGGACAACGAGCTTTCCACCGACGATCTCAAAGATGTGGTGTCTCGCTTCAAGTTGGAGATCAAGAAGAGCAAAGGCGTTGATTTCCCCCAGGCGCCGCGGGAGCAGTTGCGCGGCGCTATTGTGGCGGTCTTCGAGTCCTGGAACAACGACAGGGCAGACGCGTACAGAAAAAAATATGACATACCTGCTGACTGGGGCACAGCCGTCAATGTGCAGGCGATGGTGTTTGGCAACACCGGTGATCGATCGGGAACCGGGGTGGGCTTCACTCGCAATCCGGCGACAGGCGAGAACGAGGTTTACGGCGAGTTCCTTTTGAACGCGCAAGGGGAGGACGTCGTCGCGGGAATCCGCACTCCGCGGAAACTCGAAGAGCTTCATGAATACCTGCCCGATGCGTATGAAGAGCTGTTGCGCATTTGTGGCGTAATCGACAAACACTACCGCGATATGCAGGATTTCGAATTCACTATCGAGGACACAAAACTCTGGATGCTCCAGACGCGCACGGGCAAGCGCACCGGCTTTGCCGCGGTGAGGATCGCGCTGGATTTCGTTGATGAAGGCCTCATCTCACCGGATGAGGCGATAATGAGGGTGGATCCCGAAGGACTCAACGATCTGCTTCGCCCGATTTTCGACACTGACGCCAAGGACGAGGCCAGAAGCGCCGGACGCATGGTCGCTACGGGAACCAAAGCGGGGCCGGGCGCGGCGACCGGTCGTGTGGTTCTGTTCGCGCAGGACGCGCACGAGATAAAGTCTCATGACCCGGAGGCGAGACTGCTCCTGGTGAGGCACGAGACCAGCCCGGAAGACATTAAGGGCATGGACGCCGCGGAGGGCTTCCTGACGCAGTTTGGCGGAGCGACGTCGCACGCCGCGCTCGTAGCGAGGCAGATGGGCAAAGTCTGCATAGTGGGTTGCGGCACGCTCGATATCGACTATGAAAAGAAGGTTGTGCGCATTTTGTCGCCTGGTGGCGAGTCGGTCGAGATCAAAGAGGGCGACTGGCTGTCTATCGATGGCACCGCGGGTGAGGTTTACCTGGGAAAGATAGAGACCAGCCCTTCCGAGGTCGAGCAGGTGCTAATCAATGGGACGCTCGAGCCCGAGGACTCGCTGGTCTATCAACAGTTTGCGAGGCTCCTGGCGTGGGCGGACGAGCGCGCTCGCATGAACATAAGGGCAAACGCGGATACTTCCGGTCAGTCTGAGCAGGGGGTAGCTTTTGGCGCCGAGGGCATAGGCTTGTGTCGTACCGAGCACATGTTTTTTGGCGGAGATAGAATCCTTGCGGTGCGCCAGATGATCCTTTCTGATTCTGTTGAGGGTCGCAAGGAAGCGCTCGACAAGATATTCCCTATGCAAAAAGACGATTTCGCGGGAATATTCCGCGTCATGGCCCCTCGGCCAGTGACAATTCGATTGCTCGACCCGCCGTTGCACGAGTTTTTGCCTCATAAGGATTCCGATATCAGAGACGTGGCACAGGAACTGGGTTGCACCGTCATCGAGGTCGAGGAGCGCAACCGCCGGTTGAAGGAAGCGAACCCCATGCTCGGGCACCGTGGCTGCAGGCTTGGCGTTACATACCCCGAGATATACGAGATGCAGGTCAGGGCAATTATCCAGGCGGCGTGCGAGGTCGCGCGCGAGGGAGTGAATGTGAAGCCGGAGATCATGATCCCGCTGGTTGGTTCTGACAGGGAGATGCAGATCATGCGCGAGCTCGCGGTCAAGGCCGCGGATGCCGTCATACGCGCTCTGAGCTCAAATGTCACATACCAGGTGGGCACCATGATCGAACTGCCCAGGGCGTGTATCGTTGCCGACAGGATCGCGCACAACGCGGAGTTTTTCTCTTTCGGGACAAACGACCTGACGCAGACGACCTATGGCGTCTCGCGGGACGACGTAAAAGGATTCATGCCTCAGTACATAGAGCAGGACATTTATCCGGTCGATCCTTTTCACCGGCTTGACCAGGAAGGCGTGGGAGATCTCATGAAGCTTGCCATCGAGCGCGGCAGGGCCACGCGCCCGGAAATCAAGCTCGGGATATGCGGAGAGCACGGAGGTGAGCCTGCGTCGGTCAAATTCTGTCACAAGATAGGGCTCAGTTACGTTTCCTGTTCGCCGTTCAGGGTTCCCATCGCGAGGCTTGCCGCCGCGCAGGCCGCTCTCGAAGAGTAATTAAAAGGTTAAGAGCGCGAGCGCGGGTAAAGTTATAATATGGTCGGTTGCGGGCGGGTCGCCCGCGGGGAGTGAGACAACATGGCACAGGATCAGTACGTGGGTTATCGAACGAAAAAGCGGCTTGACAAAAAAAACAAAAAGAGAAAGTTCTCAAAGTGGCTGGTCGCGCTTGCCATAGTGATCGCGGTTTTTTTGCTTTTGGGTGTTTTTCTGAAAGTTAGTCCGTTTGATGAAGCGTGGGACAAGACGGCGGACGGGTTCGCCTGGCTGGGCAGGCACGTCCGGCCGTTCAAGACCTCGAAGAAGGCCGTTGCCGCGGATTTTTTGCCGGAGGGCAAGAAGACGGCAAGCTATCTGCTTGCGATCACAAAACAGGAGGAAGGCGCCACTGTCCTGACTACAGTTGTCCTCATGTCTTACGACTCCAGCGACGGGAGCGGAAGCCTTGTGTTTTTCCCCGCCGACCTGCTGGTAAACGCGCCGGGGATGGGCTCGGACCAGTTGACAAATCTCGTGGAGCTTAACGGAGGCAGGGTGAGCAGCACGCTTGTGACCATAGAGAATATCCTGGGGATTGAAGTGGATAAATACATCCTGGCTACCGACAGGGATTTGCGCATAATACTGAAGCAATTTGGAGATAAACTGCCGGTGGATGTGGGGTCAAGGATTTCGTTTAAAGACACGAGTCTGGGTGTAACGCTTGATCTGAAGCCTGGCCGCCAGAATCTATCGCCCGATTTGCTGACTGCTTATCTCACCTGCGCGTCGCTCGGCAAGGAGCTTGACCTTGCGAAGCGGCAGGTGGCGTTCGCTCCCGTGTTTATGGCGATGATGCGCGGCGTGGACATGGACAAGTTCATGAGGACGAACGCAAACCTTTTTGACACGGATGCCTCAAACAAGGAGCTCGCTGGGATGTCGAACGCCTGCGTATCTCTCAAGGGCAAGAAACTGCGCGCCGGCATCGTGCCGGTGCGTGAGTTCCGCTTTGAGAAAACTATCGTGCACAGATTAGACAAAGGCGCGCTGCCTGCTTTTATCAAGAAATACGCCAAGTCGGCTTCCACTGCCGCGCTGTCCAGGCGTTTTAAGATCGAGATTCTCAACGGATGCGGCGTGCCGGGTATCGGCCAGAAAGTATCGCCACAAATTGATCTCGCGAAGTTTCAGATCGTCAACTCCGCGAATGCCGACACCTTTGAACATCCTGAGACGATTATTATTGTTTACAGCGATAAAAAGGAAATCATCGCGGCTGCCGAGGAGTTGAGAAACGAGCTGGAGGTTGGCAAGCTCGAGTCCCATCTGACAGTGGAAAGTATGTCAGACATCAGTGTTATAGTGGGAAAAGATTACGTGAACAAGTGATACTGGAGATTGTTGATTGATAACCGCTGAAGAGCTTGCGCTGGACGCGGCAAGGGTGGCTGACGACGGGATGGCTTCCGACGTTTGTGTAATGGACATGAGGGAAACGCTCGGCATTACGGATTACTTTGTGATAGCGAGCGGCCGGAACGAGCGACAGGTGCATCGGATACACGATGCGGTAGAGGAGAAGCTGGGAGAGCACGGCGTGAAGCCGGCACACAGGGAAGGGTTGCGCTTCAGGCGATGGATCCTTCTTGATTATGTGGACGTCGTCGTGCATATCTTTCTGGAGCAGGATCGTGCTTTCTACGACCTGGAGCGTTTGTGGGCTAACGTGCCGAGGCTCGATTGGAGCAATGCGCGTTCCGATGAGATGCCGCCTGCGGGCAGTTCGAGTTCTTGAGCGATTATGTGGGGCTGTAGCTCAGTTGGGAGAGCGTCTGGCTGGCAGCCAGAAGGTCAGGGGTTCGAGCCCCCTCAGCTCCACTTAACTTTGGGGTCAGAATTGGTGTTAGCGCTGGCGCAGGTAAGATGCGCCGCGGGAGACATCAAGGGAAATTCCAGCAGGATAATAGAGTACGCCGGGAAGGCACAGCGCTCGGGTGCTGATATTGTGCTGTTCTCTTCGACGTGCCTCACGGGTTATCCGCCGGAAGACCCGCTCCTCATGGCGGAGTTCGCCCGAAGCGGCATGGTCGCGATCAATGAGCTGGCATCAGGCATCGGCGACGTGATCGCGGTGGTTGGCTTCGCCGAGTCGGACTCCATCTCCGCGGCCGTCATCAACCGTGGCAAGGTGAATCACGTCTACCGAAAGGCGCTTTTTCCCACCTGCGGGGTTTTTGATGAAAAGAGGCGCTCGGGAACGGCAGGCCGCAACTTCGTTTTTGAGGTGGCTGGCGTTCGAGTGGGCATCGCTATTTGCGAGGACATGTGGTTCACCGATGATCCGATGGAGGAGCAGATAGCCAATGCCGACGTCGAGGTGATACTCAATCTTTCGGCTTTGCCTTTCAGTCGTGGCAAGTACGAGGATCGAAAGAAGCTCATTGCCGCGCGTTCCACGGACAGATCGGTTGTCCTTGCTCATTGCAACATGGTGGGAGCCCAGGACGAGCTGGTCTTTGACGGTGGCTCGTGCGTGCATCATCCGCGACTGGGCTTCATCGCGCGCGCCGCGCGGTTCCGTGAAGAATTGCTTCTCTGCCGGATAGACCTGGCGCCGCTCGTTCACCGTCGTCCGCGCGTTGACGTTAGGAATCTGGAACCCACTGAGGAGATATTCGAAGCCCTTGTTCTGGGGTTGAAAGAATATGTCTCAAGGAACGGCTTTGAGAAGGTCGTGCTCGGGCTGTCCGGAGGCGTCGATTCCGCCGTGACGGCGGCGCTGGCGGTCGAGGCGCTGGGCAAAGAAAACGTCATCTGTGTGTTCCTTCCTTCGAAATATACATCTGACGAGAGTCGCGACGCCGCCGGGGAGCTCGCGCGCAACCTCGGAGTGAAGTACGTGGTGATGCCCATCGATAGCGTGTACGACGCTTACAGGGAACGGCTCGCCTGCGAGTTGGGCGATCACGAGGAAGGCGTCACATACGAGAACCTTCAAGCTCGCATCCGCGCCAACCTGCTCATGGCGCTCTCAAACCAGTTCGGGTGGCTGGTGCTGGCGACCGGAAACAAGAGCGAGGCGTATATGGGCTACTGCACGCTCTACGGTGACACGGTGGGAGGCTTCGCGCCCATCAAAGACCTTCTGAAGACGCAGGTGTACGAGGTCGCCGAGTTCATCAACGCGCGCGCGGGCTTTGATGTCATTCCACGGTTCGTCATCGAGAGGCCGCCGTCCGCGGAGCTGCGCGCGAACCAGTTTGACACGGACTCACTGCCACCTTATGAGTTGCTGGATCCCGTGCTGGAAGCTTACATAGAGGAGGGCTTGAGCGCGCGGGAGATTATCGAGCGGGGCAACAGCCGCGAGCTTGTTGACACGGTGATATCGACCGTTGTTGCCAGCGAATACAAGCGTCGTCAGGCGCCGGTCGGAGTCAGGATCAGTCCGTCAGGTTTGTTCTCTTAAGTCGCTTAACTTTTGGTGGTCAGTCCCCCATGGCGCACGGACGCGCCATCACCGTCCCATCGTTGTGGTGCGCGGGCGCGCGGGGGACTTCTTCGGAGAGTACATGGCCGGCGGTATACTGGTGCTACTGGGCCTTGGCGACGGCGAGGGGGTCATGGACGGTGTTTCTCCCAAGCATCTTCAGCCCTATCTCTCCGAGTTCTGTTGGCGGTTCTCCCGCCGGCACTTTGAAGGCGAACTCTTCGACCGACTTCTGTACGCCTGTATCACGGGCGGTGATCCGCTCACCTGGGCTTAACTGGTCGTGGCCTCCTGATGATCTGGTTGCCCGAGCTCAAAGGAGGTTCTTCGCCTCTCTGAAATCGACATCCTGCCTACCGTCATACCAACGCTATCCGGCCCCTTCTCGTTTTCAGATAACGCGTAGCTTGCTCCCTTCGTACGCGGGCACAACATGTGCTAACCTCCTGAGCAGATGTCATAATCGTTTTGTGTGCTAACATAATCGCACTGCGTGGCGTTGCTATTAGTGAAATGACGCCAGAAACAAAGTTCTGTCCTTCCTGTGGATCGAATGTGTCGGCGACTCCTCCCGCCCCCGGTGCGCCGCCTCCTTCACCGCCCATGAGCGTCAGCCCAGTGCAACAGCCGCCAGGCCCTCTGCCACCTGGCCAGCCTCAACCCCCGCTCATTTCTGCGCCTTTGAAAAAGAAGGGGATGTCAAAGGGCATGAAGGTAGGCTTAATCGTTGCGATATCAGTGATTGCGCTCGTTGTGATCGGCATAGTGCTGGGGAGCATAGCGTTTGTAACGGTATTAAAGAGACCCGCCAACACGGCGAACAGTTACCTGCGCGCCATTAGTGAAGGAAATATCTCTACGGCGTTTGAATATCTTGCCGCGCAAACACAAGAAGAAGAGACGTGCTCCGGCCTCGAATCCAAGCTTGAACCGTTCAAAGGCAGCATCAAGAAGTACAACACCTCGAGCGTAAACGTGCAATCCGGCGGCAAGGCTCAGGTGGTAATGGAAATCAGATTTACGAACAACTCCACGGCCACCTGGGACATGTACCTGACCAAGGAAGACGCGAAGTGGAAGATCAGGACGGTTACGCCGCGCTGAACCCCACAAATGTTTGCTTGTGTCGGCAAGCATAGACGTCTTACCATGGATGCATGATCAAGATTCAGTGGAAAAAGGCGCTATGCCTGTGCCTGCTCGTGTCGTTCGCGTGGCTGGCAACGCCCGCGAACGTTGCCGCTGTCGGAAACGGGAGTGCCATAGCGTACATCAGGGCCAATCAGGGGGCTGATGGAGGCTTCGCGGAACCGGGCGCGGGAACCGACGGCCTCACGACATGCAGGGCGATGCTCGCTGGCTCAGCCCTCGGGGAGCGTGTGGCCGATTGGAGGAAGAACGGAGAAGGCACATTGAAGTTCCTGGAATCGCAAGCCGGGACGCTCAACAAACTGGCGGACATCGAGTTGTACGCGCTGGCCATTTCCGAGGCCGGCGGAGATCCACAAAACCTTGCCGGAAAGAACCTTGTCTCACTCATACAGGCAAGCGTCAGTGACAACGGCCGTATCGGGAGCAACATCATGGAACATTGCATGGGACTGATCGCGCTTGCGGCCGCGGGGGAGAAAATCCCGTCTAAAAGCGTGAGCTGGCTTGTGGAGAATCAGCGCGCGGATGGAGGGTGGGGCGAGTCCGACGTAGTTGTCGTCACCGACACGGCGCTGGCTGTCGAGGCGCTGGTTGGGCTGGGGCAAGCGCAGGACGCCGCCACGGCGCCGGCAATGAAACTGCTCCGCGAAAGGATGGGGGCTGACGGAGGGTTTGCCGGCGCGTCCAAAGTTTCAAACGTAGAACAAACAGCAACGGTTGTGCGGTCTGTCTACGCTACCGGGGAGGATCCCGGCTCGGGGCGCTGGGTATTTCATGAAAACAGTCCGCTTTCGTTTCTGAAATCAATGCAGGCAACAGACGGCCACTACCAGTATTCCAGGGGAGTCGAGTCGCAACCGGTGATGACAACTTCCATTGCCGTTCCCGCGTCCGCCGCCAGGCATTTCCCGTTGCGTGATGCGACAGCGCGGGACGACACCGGCATGCGCGACCTGGGATGCAGTGGGGCATCGATCGTGGCGGGACAGGAGGGCGTGAAAGAAGAGGAGACCATGCCGGAGACGGGCGAACCGGAAAACGACGGCAACGCAAGTGGCATGAGTGTCGCGACGGGAAGCATCGGGGAGTTCTGGTTGTTTTTGGTCATCTGCGCGATTTATCTTTTGACACTCACAGCGGCGGCCGCTATCGCGTCGAAGTTGTGGAATTCTTCCGGTTGGAGGTAACTCAATATTGTGGGAGGCAGCCTGATTGAAGAATAAAATAACAGTGGACGCAAGGATTAATGATGCCCGCATAGACCGTCGAATATACGGTCACTTCATCGAAAACATGGCAAGGTGCATTTATGGTGGCGTTCTGAAAAACAAGAGGACAGGCGACCCGCGCGGGCCGTGGGAACTGCGCGACGACCTTGTGGACATTGTCAAGAAGTTGCGGGCGCCGGTCATGAGGTGGCCCGGGGGCTTGTACGCTGATGGCTATCACTGGCGCGATGGAATCGGTTCGGCGGACGCGCGCCCGCTGAAGCGAAACCGCTACTGGTCAAAATACGGGCCGGTTACAAGAGTTCTGGACACAAACGCCTTTGGATCAGACGAGTACATGAAGCTGCTGGCAAAAATTGGCGCCGATCCGTACGTGAACGTCAACTTCGGCACAGGCTCGGCCGTGGAGGCCGCTTTATGGGTCGAGTACATGAATGGCGACAAGACTACGGTCGAGGGTCGCCGTCGCATTGAGCATGGCAGGGAGAAGCCGTGGGGAGTCCGGACGTGGGGGATAGGCAACGAGACGTACGGGTTCTGGTCGCTCGGGCACTGCCCCGCGAAAAAGTACGCGATGCGATACCTCGAGTTCCGCGCCGCGATGGAGCAGGTTGACCAGGGGCTCGAGTATGTCGCCGTTGGCGCGGATCACTACTTCAACAAGAAGTGGAACCGGGAGGTGCTCGAGGTTGCCGCCGATTCGATCGATCTGCTGTCGATTCATTTATATCTTCCCGGACTGGAGAGGCGTGTGGGCGTCCTTCTGGCCGGCGCGCGAGGAGGTTCGGCCGTGATTTACAAGGCAATAGCCGCCTCGCCCGTCGAGTACGAGCGGCGACTGCGGCTTGCCGTGGACGATATCGAGTCGGTCGCCGGGAAAGACAGTTCCGTGGGCATTGCTTTAGACGAATGGAACCTGTGGTGGAAGATATCGCAGATGCAGTTTCCGCGCTGGACCCTTCGCGACGCGCTCTTTGTCTGTGGCGTGTTTCACGCCATGCACAGACTGGCGAATCGCGTGAGGATGGCGAACGTTTCCCAGTTGGTCAACATGCTTGGTGTTATCACCACACTGGGCGACAGGATCTGCAGAACCGCGATATATTATCCGTTTCTCATGTACTCGAGGCTGTCGCAGCCGCTCGCTCTGCGGACAGAAGTAGCCTGCGGCTCTTTTGAGACGTCGCGCGTCGGAGGCATACCGGCCATGACGGGCGTCCCCGCGCTGGACTGCTCCGCGACGATGAGCGAAGATGGCAAGACGATCGCCCTATTCGTCATCAACAGGCACGCGGAAGATTCCATGGAGAGTGACATTGAGTTGTCCGGCTTCTCGCCGAAAGGAAAGGTCGCGGTGCATAGCCTGAACGCGCCGAACACGGATGCCATGAACAGTTATAAAGACGATGAGGTCGTCAAGGTCGTCGAGAGCCGGGTTGACGTGGGCGACGTTTTGCCACGGTACGTTTTCCCCGCGCACTCCGCCACAGCGCTTGTGTTCAAGAAATAACCAGGCGCAAAAACGCATAAT
>PHEX01000046.1 GCA_002843005.1 Candidatus Anoxymicrobium japonicum
CAGGGTGGGAGACTTGGAACTCCTCATCCCCCAGGACCGCGACGGCACGTTCTCCACCGCGCTGTTCGAGTGCTTCCAAAGGAGCGAAAAAGCGCTCGCGCTCTCGATGCAGAGTGGATGCCGTGGCGACGCATCACCTCTGCCTTGGTGACGTTGCTTTTCTGAACCTCGAGGAAGATCTCGAGCTTGTCTTGTGGATTGAGTCGCTTCCTCCTGCCGCTGCTCTCGTCCATGCCTGCGCTCCTTTCCTTCCGAGGGATATCTTACCCCCCTTCCTGGGAGCGTCTTCAAAGGAGGCAAACAGTAACAATTACTTGAAGGATTTTGTCGGGAATGTCCAGAAACAATCCGAAGAGAATTGCATATGGGTACAGGGATGAGGAATACTTCTTCTTGAAGATAAGGGGAGCGTTCAGGCCGGTTACCCACACTTCTGGGAGATGAACCAAATACTATGAAACCTGCTGAATGGAACACGAGAGGACATGTTATGGCAAAAGATGACAGACTGGACGTTGTAGTAATCGGGTCCGGCCCCGGCGGGTACCCGGCAGCCATTCGGGCCGCCCAGCGTGGCGCGAAAGTAGCAGTTGTCGAGAAAGAGAAGGTCGGCGGAACCTGCCTGAACTGTGGCTGTATTCCCACCAAGACCCTCCTCGCGTCCACCGAACTGATCGACCACGCGCGCGAGGCGGAAAAGCTCGGAGTCAAGATAACGGGCATCGAAGCCGACTGGACGGCCATAATGGAACGCAAGCAGAGTGTCACCGACACACTGGCGGGCGGCATCCTCGGACTCCTCAAAGCGAACGGCATCGAGTACGTAACCGGCGTGGCATGCATCAACGCGGACAGGAACGTTGTTGTCAAAACCCCGATGGGCGAACAGGTTCTCGAGACTGAGAAGATCATCATCGCCACCGGCTCGAGTCCGGCCGAGCTTCCCACTTTCGATTTCTCGCAGCCGGCGGTCATGACATCGACTGACGCGCTGGCGCTCGATCACGTGCCTGAAACCCTGATAATCGTCGGTAGCGGCGTCATCGGAGGCGAGTTCGCGTGCATCTTTTCAACTCTCGGGACAGAGATTGTGATGCTCGAACTGATGGATCGCATGTTACCGACCGAGGACAGCCGCGTCGCAAAGCAGATGAAGAGCGCTTTTCGCAAGCGGGGCATCGACGTGCGCACTCAAACCACTGTTACCGAAGTGCTGGAGTACAGGCCGGACGGGATCAAAGTCAAGCTCTCAAGCGGAGATGAACTTTCCGCTGAAAAGCTTCTCGTATCGATTGGGCGCAAGTTCAACTCAGCGGGTCTGGGGCTCGAAGACCTCGGGGTCGAGATGGACAAGAGGGGCTGCATCATCGTCGATGAGACAATGGCGACGAACGTTGACGACATCTACGCCGTCGGGGACGTCGTCGGCGGGATACTGCTCGCCCACACCGCGACCTTTGAGGGCCTCGTGGCGGCGGAGAACGCCACGGGCGGGAACGCCACGATGAAATACGACGTGGTTCCCGCTTGCATATTCACTACGCCGGAGATCGGCAGCGTCGGCCTGAACACCGACAGAGCCACGGAGCAGGGCATCGAAGTGACCGTCAGCCGCTTCTCATTCGGGGCGCTTGGCAAGGCGCTTGCCATGGGCGAGGACTACGGGTTCGTGCAACTGGTGATCGACGCCAAAACCGACAAGGTTCTGGGCGCCCAAATAATGGGTCCGCACGCGTCCGACCTTGTCCACGAGATCGCTGTCGCAATGCACATGGGCGCGAAGTCTGCGGACATCGCAAACACCATCCACGCGCACCCATCGTTGCCCGAAGCGATCATGGAAGCGGCTGAGGCCGCGCACGGAAAGGCAATCCACGTGGCGCCGGCAAGAAAAAAGTAAGCCGGATAATGTACCGTTCGCCCCCTCGAGGGAGAGGGTTGGGGCAGAACCCCCCCCGCCCCCCTTGTCAGGGGGGGATCTCGCCCCCCACCTTAATCCTCCCCCGTCTAAAGGGGAGGAAATCATAAGGAAGTTGCGCTAAAACTTGACCTTGATTAGTTGCAGTGGGCACGCATCCACGCAAAATCCGCAGAGGATGCAACGATCCTTGTCCAGGTCGAGTTCCCATTCGGGCGCCTCTACCTTGAGCGCGCGCGTCAGGCAGACGGCAGTGCACGCGCCACAGGAAATACAGAGAGATTCGTCAAGCTCTATGTCCTTGATGGCGTCCTCCACCGCGACGCCCTGATCCTTGAGATGCCCGACGCCCGCCTTGATGTTCTTTCCCTCGCCTTCAAGCTCGACCAACATGCGACCGATCTCACCTTCGTATATCTCGGCTCGGAGTATGTTCGTTATGATGTCGTACTCTTTCACTAAAAGAGAGATCACCGGGCGCTCCACCACGTCCGGAGGGAACGTCAACACGAGCCTTTTCTTTGCCATCTAGTTTCCCCCCTCGTCGCGAATATCGAGCGGAAGCACGACTCCCTCTGTTCGGAGCGGCTCGACCGGCGCTGACAGCAGGAACTTCCCTTCCTTTATCCACGCTTTCAAAATCCCGGCAATCTGCCGCGCCACCTTGTAACTGGAGAGCGGCGCAGACGGAACTTTCTTTCCGTTGATCTCGATTGAGCCGCTGCGAAGCTCCGCGTAACTCACCCGCTCGAGCGGGTCGCGCGAGCGCGTCTGTTGGCTATAATCAAAGACCGATGTCTCTATCTCCTCATCGGCCACCCCCGCGTGCCGGGCCATTTCCTCGTCGAGAATCGGTATCGGAATTCCGACTCCCACGTACATGCTCACTCCATACCTGTGGAACCGCGCGCCCTTGATGAATCTGGAGTTCATCCGCTTCAGGTCGCCGATCAGCGCGAGGCTGGCGGCCGGACCGACAGGGGTTCCTCCCGCGGAGCGCTCCACTGTAGGCTTGTGCTGCGTGCCCTCCCACGCTACGTAACCCGCCGCGCCTCCGAGAAATATCCGGGTGCCCACACCGATGGAACGGTACAGCGGGTCGTTCAACAGGGGGCTCAACTGCCCGGCGCTGCAATAGGTCGCGTTGCCGAACTTCGGAAGCAGTATTCCCATGTATGTATAAATGGTCCGCTCCGAGCTGTTCGTCGCGCAGGCGTAGTTCTGGTACGCGTTGCGCGGATTGAACAGGTACGCCTGGTTTATGGTGTCCTTGTCGATCCAGGTCTCGATCTCCTTGCGCGGATAACAGTCCGTGCCAGGCGCCGTGCCGCGTAGCTTCAGCGACTTTCCTTCAATCAGATCCTGGATGACGTGCGCCCCTCCGTAACTCATCCCCTCCGTATCTGAGAGCGCCGTCGCCCCGATATATGCGTCCACCGCCGCGAGATCCGCGCAAACCGGCACGTCGTTCAGCCATGCTTTGCTCATCTTGATCGGGGGTTCGCTGTGGCCGAAGTTGACAAACGCCCCGGAGGAACACATGGGCCCAAACGTCCCCGTTGTGACGACGTCCACCTTGCGGGCGGCCTCACCCGCGCCCTCCGACTTCACGAGATCCGTCATCTCGTCCGCCGTGAGGACGATCGCCTCGCCCTTTTTGATCCTTTCGTTGATCTCCTCGTAACTCCTGGCCATAATCTCACCTCCTCGAGGTAACACACCTGCCATCACCGGCGTTGCGTCAAAATACCGTTTGTCCTGCTAGAATACCAGAATCCTCTCCTGGATAAGAAGGTCGCCGCCCACGATCCGGAACGAAAACCGGAGTGATTCGCGCCACCAAAGAAACACGCGCTTGTCAACACGGAAAACAGCTGATAGGTTATTATATGTAAACAACACAAAAGAAGTCACGCGCGGGATGAGTTTCACGAAAGGGGTTTTCAATGGCAATGGTCGAGTGGTTCGAGTTCCAGATTCCCAGCAAAATTATCTGTGCGGAACATTGCGTTGATAGCATAGGCATGGAGATGGAAAAGGTAGACGGCAGCAAGGTCTTGCTGGTTACCGACAAAGGCGTAGAGAAGGCCGGTCTCGCACAGGCCGTCATAGACGGAATGGAGAGCGGAAACGTGGAGGTCGTTGGCGTCTTCAATGAAGTCCCACCCAACTCCGAGGTCAAAATCGTCCAGAAGTGCTTTGAAGCCGCAAGCTCTAATGGCGCTGACTCGCTTGTATCAGTCGGGGGCGGAAGCGTCATCGACACCGCCAAAGCCGCGGTAATACTCATGATCGAAGGCGGCGACCTGCTGGATCACCAGAGCGCGGTCTATGTGCCAAGCGGCGCCGTGCCCCCCCACATAGCGGTGCCTACCACCGCCGGCACAGGATCCGAATCAACGTTCGCCGCCGTCATAGCCGACCATGAGCAGAAAATGAAACTTATCTTTCAGAGTCCAGAACTGGCGCCTACTGTCGCTATGCTGGATCCAACGGTTACGACGACTCTTCCTCCACACCTTACCGCATCAACAGGCATTGACGCCCTTACGCACTGCATCGAAGCGCTCCACTCCGAGATGCATGAGCCGATCTGCGACGGAATCGCCCTTCACGGCATCAAGCTCATTGCGTCCAGCCTGCCAAGAGCGTTCAAGGACGGTAGCGATATTGAAGCCAGAACCCTTATGCTCCTTTCGGCAAACATGGGAGGCGTGGCGTTCTCCAACGCTTTTGTCGGGATAATACACGCCATGGCGCACTCGGTCGGCGGCAAGTTCGGCATACCTCACGGCGTCGCGAACGCGATACTTCTTCCCTATGGCATGGAGTTCAACTTGCGGTACGTCGAAGAAGGAATACCCGCGAAATACAAGATGGTCGCGGAGTCTCTGGGGCTCGATGTGAGAAACGACGACGATGAGACGGCCGCGCGCAAGGCCATCGAGCACATCCGGAAACTCAACCTCGAACTTGGCCTGCCGCAAAGACTGAGTGAAGTCGGACTCCCTGAGGACGGACTCGAGGCTGTGACCGAAGACGCCATGATCGATGGCTGCATGTTCAACAACCCGGGCGAGCCAGAGTTTGACGAGGTGCTCGAGCTTTACAAAAAAGCCTTTTGATTGATTACGCGATAACGTCTAGCGCGCCTTTGATGATCTCCGCGGTAAATGGGGCGTGGCCGACGACTTCTCCGTCGGCCTGCAGAATCATTCTGTCCGGCGAGATGATTTTGACCGTGCTGCCGTGTAAAACCCTCACCGACTCGTCCAGGATATGATTTCCCCCGTAGATTCTGGGTAGAACGTTTTTTGCGAGGCGCGCCTTTGCCACACCTTTCTCGATCATTGAGCGACGCGGCGCGGGAACGCCCGTCGGCCCATCTATCATGGGGTTCCCAAAACCAGCTCCGAGGATGATGACGTCAAAAAGCCCATCGTCACAGAGGGCGTCCGGCGCGATGCGCATCTTCCCGCCGAAATACTTGCAGTTCGCTATGATGCACGCAATCGCAAGCACCCTGTAAGCTTTATCGTCCACATGAAGCTCGACATCCTTCTCACTACAACTGGCGTACGTCAAAAAAAGACCCAGCAAATAGGCGCCCTTGCCGCCAACGACCCTGAACACCACAAGAGGCATGTTGTTTGCGCGCTCGGTGGATTCTCCATCGAAACCCAGGCCGGCTATGTTCGCGAAATAACTGGCGCGCGCGCCGTCCTGTGACATGTACTCCATCCGGCCGACGTCGATCGTCCTCTTCCTGCCTGAAACGAGCAACGCGCACGCCGTGAGCCAGTCCCTCGGTATTCCGACTGTGCGACAGAAGTCGCTTCCCCTGCCGACCGGAACGACGCCCAGCTTCGGCCTGCGATCGCGATCAACCGACATGAGGCCGTTTACAACCTCGTACACCGTTCCATCGCCACCAACCGCCACGACCATCCCGTACCCTTTTTCCGCCGCGTCTCGAGCTATTTCGATCCCGTGCTCGTGATACTCGGTAAACTTCAAGTCGAAATCGAGACCGAGTTCGCCCAGCGTCTTGTGCAGTTCGCCTGATATCTTTGCCACCGCCCCGCCGCGGGCAATTGGGTTGACTACGAACATCGCTCTCGAAGCGTTGGGATTGACCGGCTCGAGGGCGACTTTCTTTGCCTTTTTCCTGGTTTTTCGTGGCTTGTCATCAGTCACTTCAACAACTCCTCCACTGAAATACTCCATATCATCAAGTAAAAGACAAGTTCACATGAAACAGACCCCTTTTCGCGTTCTCGTGCTATGATACGCGTAATTCGTGGAACATGGCTAGTAATTGGTCGTTGTTGACAGGAGGATCGTTATGTTGAGTCTGGATAACTTTCTTGGATGGGCCGTCGAGGGAACTACCGCACTTGGAAAGCTTCCGAAATTCGAGGCGTGGAAGCCCGGACAACCGCTGAAGATACTGCTGGTCGGCTACAACGGAAAGAGAAACACGGGAGCGGACGTCCGCGTGGCGGAAATCGTCAAGCAGTTCTACCGCGTGCTCGGCGAAGACAAGGTGGAGATCACGGTGCCGACTCTCAACCCGGAATTGACACAGGTCTATTTCGGCCCCGAGACCAAGTTGAGCAAGATCAACACGATATTTTTCAAGGACGTTCTCGACCTCTGCTCCCGCAACCACGTCGCGGTCATTTCGGAGGGCAGCACGCTGAAAAGCCAGTTCGCGAACGCCCTGACACTGTACTTTTGCGAGGCGGCCGGTGTGATGAAGAAACAGGGCAAGCCGTGCATCGCCTACGGATCAGAAGCGGGCAGGATGGATGATTTCGTAAAGAAAATGGCATCTGAAATGTGCGATGAGACTTACTTCATCGCGAGAACGGCGGCGTCGCTGGAGATCATCGAGAGCATGGGGCTGAAGGGCCACGTCGGCGCCGATACCGCGTGGACTTTTCCGCCCGCCGGAAAAGATTGGACAGAAAGCGAGTTGCGCGAGAAGACAGGGTGGGACGGCAAGAAGCCCATCGTCGGAATCGCGTGCATCGATCCGTGGTCGTACCCCGTCAAGCCAAGCATCTCAAAGACTGTAAAGGCCGCCGTTACGCGCAACTGGGAGAACCATTACGAGAAAGTCTATTTCTTTGCCGCTTCGGAGCGTGACGGCAAGTACCCCGCATATTTGCGGGGGATAGCCGAAGCCGTCAACAGATTTTGCAAAGAAAACGATGCCCACTCCGTCATAATAGGCATGGACTGGACCGATCTCGACGCCTGCAAGTCCTTGCAGGCTTTGATCGATGACAAACCTTACATTTTCAGCTCTCGCTTCAACGACGGACACAAGATGATCGCAATCCTTCACTCGCTTTCCATGCTCATAACATCGCGGTATCACGCGCGCGTGCTTTCCATGACCGGTGGCGTGCCGTCTATAGCGGTGTCCCTGGATGAGAGGCTCTATAACATTTACAACGAGTGCGGCCAGCTCGAGGATTACTACCTGAAAACCGATGATCCCGCCCTGGGCGAAAAGCTTTTCCCTATGATGGAAAAGATATGGGAGAACCGCGACGCGGTAAGCCGGGACATCCGCAAATCAGTGCCCCGGTACCTGAAGCAGGTTGCCAATATGGGCAAGTTCTTCCGGGGGTGGGTCTGTGAACAGTTTCCAGGCATTGAGCTCGAACCTGAGCCGACGGAGTGGCTCGGCTACCTGCCGGATCTGCATGAAGGGCTTCGCGCGATAATCAACGAAGCGAAGCAGGAGCAGTAACAGGGGGTCAGAATGGTTGCCGATGTCATCGTAATCGGAGCGGGCTGGGGAGGTCTCACGACCGCCGCGATTCTCGCTCACGCCGGGCTCGAGGTCAAGGTGCTGGAAGCCACCGGGCACGTTGGGGGCAGAGCCGCCTGCGACCGCAAAGACGGCTTTCTTGTCGATTACGGCGTCCATATCATCACATACGAGCGCGCCGGTTCGGCCGCCGCGGCCCTACGACAGATCGGTTACGATATCGATTTCGTGTCTTACGGAAAACCGTTGCTTTTTTTCGAAGGCCAGTTCATTCCGTTGCCCACCGGCGCCGGTTCTTTCCTGCAAACGCCTATCGTATCCTGGACGGACAAGCTGATAATCGCGCACGGCCTTCGCCGGCTTCTGTTTTCAAGAGTTGGCCGGTTCACAGACACGCCGATCGAACAGTTTATGCCGGGCGCTGGCAGAGAAGCCATCGAGGAGTTTTACAGAATCCTCGCGACAAGCGGGCTGGCAATCCCAACAATAGAAATTGCGAGCGCGGGCAGTTTCGCGAAGTTCCTCAGAAGGGCTCTTTTGTCGCGTGAGAAAGTCGCGTATCCCCGCGGGGGAATGCTCCAGATCAACAATGCGCTGTCTGAGAAAATAATGGAATCCGGAGAGATATCCTTCAACAGCAGAGTGAAAGCGCTGATTGTCGAGAACGGCAAGGTCGAATCCGTGAAAGTGCGCGAGGAAGACCTGCGCGCCAGAGCGGTGGTGCTCGCCATCCCCGCGCAAAACATTCCGGGCCTCGTCGCGGACGGGCTTGATAACGAATTCAAAAAGAAGTGCGCGTCACTCATCCCAACGGCCGGCATCTCAATCGACCTGTGTCTCAACAAGCCCGTGTCTGACATCGACGGCGTCTTCCTGACAGTGGATCCGATCCTGGTATGCCAGTTTACGTCAAACGTCGATCCGAGCACCGCGCCTGAAGGCAAGCAGCTTGCGACTTTCTATTATCCGCTCCCGCAGGAAGTTATGAACGACAAGGCCCGCCTGAAAGCCGAAGAGGATCGATCCATGGCAAAGATAAATGATATGTTCCCGGGCATCATGGATCACGTCGAATGGGAACGCGTGCTCCGGCTCGCGATGATCGACGGGTTCGAGCCGCGGATCGGACAGACGGCGAAAGATCGCCCTGGCGTTCGCGTTCAAGGCGTCGACAACCTGTTTCTCTCAGGGGATTGCGTCAGCGCGGAAGGAAAAGGTGGCGACGTCGCTTTCGCCTCCGGGGTCGAGGCGGCAAACGCCGTGCTCGACTTCTTGAAATAGGCCAGAGATTATGAACGACCTCGATCTGACCGGCGAGCGAACGCTTCCCGGCATCTCCCGCGAAAACTACTGGTACACGCGGCACGTCGTCGCCTATGAGCACGCGCTCGCTATGGCGCGTGGAAAGAGCGTAATAGACATCGGATGCGGTGAGGGGTACGGCGCCGCGATCCTGACAGGCGAAGCGGCGAGTGTGCTTGGCATAGATATCGCCCACGAGGTTGTCTCCCACGCGAGGGACACGTATCACGCGTCGAACCTATCCTTTGAGGTCATGGACGTCAACCGCCTGGAGCTCGCCGACGCGTCATTCGACCTTGCCGTCTCTTTCCAGGTGGTCGAGCACCTGGCGGACGTTTCAGGATACTTCGCCGGAATAGCGCGTGTATTGAAACCAGGTGGAGTGGCGTTTCTCACGACACCAAATCGACTCACCATCTCCAAGGGAAGCGATCGGCCGGTGAACCCGTTCCACCTTCGCGAGTACACGCCTGACGAGTTCGCCCGGACACTCGAAGCTCACTTCGAGACAGTGGAGGTGTCGGGGATATTCCACGCGGGCTGGCTATCGTTCAACGAGCGATTGCCCGTGGTCGATTTCATCAAGATATACGAGATGAGCAAAGCCAACCCGAGGTACTGGACTCACCGCGCCCTGACCCCGCTCGTCCGCCCCCGAGACTTCAGAGTTGGAGGAGGCGACCTGTCGCGTTGCCTCGATATCTGTGCCGTATGCACGGCGGCGAATGCTTTGATGAGGAACGGCAGGCCGTGAAAGGATACTTTTCGCTGGTCCTGCACACCCACATGCCGTATGTTCGCAAGAACGGCGCGTTCCCGGTCGGCGAGGATTGGCTCTACCAGGCGATGAGCGAAACTTATCTGCCTCTTCTGGGAATGCTCGCGCAACTCGAGTACGAAGGCGCCGGCCCATGCCTCGCGCTCACAATGACTCCTGTGCTCTGTGAACAACTCGCCGATCCGTACATCCAGGAGCGTTTCGTCACCTATCTCAAGACGATGCAAGATCACGCGGCGGACGACATCAAGGATTTCGTCTATTTCAACGACGAGTCGCGCAAGGCGCTCGCCGAGACGCACCGCGAGGAGTTCAGGCGGAAGCTGATGGCGTTTCTGGCGATCGACGGTGACCTGCTGGCGGCGTTCGCCTCGTTCGAGGAACAGGGGCTCATAGAGATAATAGCGTCTTGCGCCACACACGCTTTTCTTCCCGCTCAGCGCTCTGTCGAAAGCGCGCGAGAACAGGTGCGACTGGGCGTCGAATCTCACCGTGGGCGCTTTGGCGCGCAGCCCCGAGGTTTCTGGATACCGGAGTGCGCGTACACGGGAGGGCTCGAGGAACTGCTGGAATCAGAAGGCATCCAATACTTCATCGTCGACTCCTCCGCGCTCGACGGCCGGCCCGCCGGGAGGCCGAACCTGGTCGGCAAGTCAAACGTCGTTGCGCTGGCACGCAGCGACCGGGCGCACGCGAACGCGTGGGACGAACTCTCGGGCTATCCGACTGACGGACGATATCTCGATTCGACAAAGTATTATCACTCCTCGGGCCTGCACTACTGGAGAGTGACCGGTCCCGGGGTCGATATCGAGAACAAAGAACCCTATGAGCCGAAAAACGCCAGGATACGCGCCTTCGAACACTCAGAGCATTTCATCGGGGATGTCATCCGCGAAGCCGAGTCGATAACAGCCGCTGGTGGCAGATTCGAGAGAGACGGGGAAACGGTCTCGTGGGTCGATCCTCCGCTCGTCCTCGCGTCTTACGATACCGAGTTTCTCGGCCACGGATGGAAAGAAGGAATATACTGGCTGGAGCTGACATTGCGTTCCCTCTCGGCTGGCGAGAGTGTAAGATTGACGACGCCATCCCGATTCCTCGCGGATAACCTCGAGCGGCTACGATCAGGCCTCCTTTCGACCACGTGGGGAACCGACCGCGACCACTCGACCTGGGTCAACCAGGAAACCGCCTGGATGTGGGAAGAAATCTATAGCGCGCAAGAGAGGCTGCGCGGGCTAATGGCGGGTGGCCCTCCCCATGCGGGCGCTTCAATCGAGACGCGCGCGCTCGAGCAGGCCGTGCGCGAGGTGCTCCTGCTGGAGTCCAGCGATTGGCCGTACATGGTTGCAAAGAACCGCGCCCGGGGCTATGCTGATGAACGGTTCCGCGCCCACATCGAGCGCTTCACAACGCTTGCGGACGCGATCGAGAAAGGGAAGTTGGGCGATATAACACAAGAACTTGGCGAGATCGAGGAAACGGACAACATATTCGCGGAGCTCGATCTCAGCGGAATGCAAAAAGGGGTCTGACCCCTTTTTGCGCTAAGTGCAGGAAGGGAAAGTAGAACATGCGAGTGCTGCTCTTGAGCTGGGAGTACCCGCCGCGCATCGTGGGCGGCCTTGGAAGGCATGTCTATCATCTGGCGACATCGCTCGCGGCGCAGGGCATCAAGGTTCACGTGGTTACCAAAGATCACCCGGGGGCGCCTGAGTACGAGGAGTCCGAGGGCGTGCACGTCTATCGCGTGGTCAACTATCCGCCTGATATCCCGCAAGACGAATGGGTATCCTGGACGTTGCAGTTCAACGTCGCTCTGCTGGAGAAGGCCGTAGCGCTCATCAACGACCTCAAGAGCGTAAATGTCATCCACGCGCACGACTGGCTGGTAGCCCACGCGGCCACGAGTCTCAAGCACGCGTACAAGATCCCGCTCGTCGCGACGATTCACGCGACGGAGTACGGGCGCCACCAGGGTCACCTGCCCGGGCCCATGAACAAGCTCATCCACCAGGTCGAGTGGTGGCTGATGTTCGAGTCGGCGAGAACCATCTGTTGCAGCCAGTACATGATGGATCAACTCACGGACGTCTTCCAGCTTCCTCCCGAGAAGGTGGAGGTCATCCCGAACGGGATAGACCGGACAAGCTTCAAGCGCGACGCCACCATCGACCTGTGTCGCAAGAAGTACGTGCCACCGGGCGACAAACTGGTCTTCTTCGTCGGTCGGCTGGTCTATGAGAAAGGCGTGCAGACGGTTATCGAGGCCATGCCTCTCATTTTGAAAAAGATCCCGAACGTGACATTTGTCGTCGCGGGGAGCGGCCCTCACCTCAACCAACTCAAGTCGCTCGTCAGCGCTTTGGGTCTGGGCGAGAAAATTATATTCACGGGGCACCTGGACACTGACGCGCTTTGCGCGTTTTACAAAAGCGCGGATCTCACAGTCGTTCCAAGCCTGTACGAGCCATTCGGCATGGTCGTGCTCGAATCGATGGCGATGGGAACACCCACCATTGTGGCCGATACGGGGGGGCTATCGGAGATCGTAGCCCACGAGGAAACGGGCCTCAAGTTCGAGCCCGGCAACCCCGACTCGCTCGCGGGCGCCATGCTCCGCGTTCTCGAAGATCCGGAGTTGAACGCCCGCATCACCTCCGACGCGATGTCATACATGGGTGATACGTACAACTGGAGTCAGATCACCAGGCGCACCCTCGATGTTTACCGGCGCGCCGAGCGCGGCTACGAGTACAGCCCGCGCACCCTCAAGCTCTGCCCTCCCCTGCCCTTTGATGCCACCGGCTAGCCGGGAAACCGCCGCGCCCGCTTGAGGGCGACCTCTCAAGGCCATGCCATGTCCGCGCCTTTAGAGACGCGGCTCAAGGAGACGCGCGGCCCGTCAGGTAATCCGCGGCGAGCTCAGGCGTCGTGACGTTGATCATCATAGACGTGCCGATCTCGAACCCGCCGTGCGTCGTAAATCTGGGAAACATCTCGGCGTGCCAGTGGTAGTACGGATACTTTGACCCATCCGTCGGCGCCGAGTGCATGTAGCAGTTGTATGGAGTGTCACCGAACTTTTCATGGTACTTGCCAAGCACATCACGCACGACGGGCGCGAACTCCTCCAGATCGCTGTCTTTGATCATGTCGTACGACTCCTGGTGGTCGCGCGGGATTATCCAGACCTCAAAAGGAAAGCGCGAAGCGAACGGCGCGATCGCCACAAACGAGCCGTTCTTCGCTATCACGCGGCGCGAGGCCTCCAACTCGCTCGAAATGATGCGGCAAAATACGCACTCCCCGTGGTGAGAGTGATGCCATGACGCGCCGGCAAGTTCCTGCTGCAGCAACGGCGGGACGACAGGCATCCCGAAAAGTTGGGAATGGGAGTGTTCCAGGGACGAGCCAGCGCGCTGTCCGTGATTTACAATGATGTGCACGTCGCGCACGCGCTCGTCCACGGCAACGGCGCTGTAACGGTGACGCCAGACCCGAAGAACCAGTTCGACATCTTCCACCGGCATGGTTCCAAGACTCTCTGAGTGCGATGGGCTATGGATTATCACCTCGTGCGAGCCTTCAGCCGACCGGCGCGGGAAAAGAGACTCCCCCGACAGAAACTTTTCTCCCGTGCAAAAAACCGGGAACTTGTTTGGCACAACCCTGACACGCCAGCCGGGCGTGTTGGGCTTGCCGCCTTCGGGCCGGATGGCAAACACCTCTAGCGGGGTCATGATCTCGTGGCCGGAGCAGAGCGGGCATTTCTCTGTCTCGTCATAGGCAAGCGAGATTCGCGATTCAGGAAAATCACTCGGGCGCGCCGCTCTGTCAGTCGCAAACGCGACCCACAGTCCTGTCACGATATCCTGCCGCAACTCACTCATTACGTGACACACACCGGGTTGCGTCACAGCATCCCCTACAAAATCAGGGTCTGTAAGTGTTACGGTTTCCACCTCCCCACCGCCTCTCCGTTCCTTCACTCACAAGTATAG
>PHEX01000047.1 GCA_002843005.1 Candidatus Anoxymicrobium japonicum
GAGGCCGGGAGTCAGGGCAGTCCCCACGCGTGATACCTTGTCGAGGTTGTCAGGCTGTCCGGTCAACGCAAAGTTGTCATAAAGCTGAAAGACGTTGTCCACGGAACTGGTCGAGGCCGCGGTCGAGTTTCCGTAGTACACGTAGATGGTCGTATCGTTGGACGCCGCGAGAGACGGAACCTTGACCCAGACAGTGGCGGTTTGTCCTGCTTGACTGTACGACTCGATAAAGTGGCTCATGAGGGTTACTTCGTCGCTTTTGGTGAACCGCAGGTCTTGCCCGCTGGTTCTCGCTTTTGAGAAATCGAAGTTCCCCGCGTTCAACTCGATTTTCATCTGATAGTTGGAGAGGGCGGCCCCCGAGTTGGACAGGATTATCGCCCTGCGATAGCGCCAGTACGCATTGTACCAGCCCGGCGCGGCGGACACCTCGCCCAGTGGAAGTATCGTAATCCAACACAGTGAGAGGACAAGTGCAATAATCAGCGCCTTGCCATAAGCAGAATTTCTCTTTGTCCACATAAAGAACACACCCTTTTACTATCAAGCCGTTGCTTATCACAATTCGGCAAAACAATTACTATAACTATAACGCAACAACCCGCTTGCCGGAAACGGGCGTCGGAGAATAAAGGACGCGAATGGCCTGGAGGATACTGGAGTACGAGGAAATCGATTCGACAAACCTCGAGGCCCGTCGCCTGGTGAAAGCCGGCGAGATCAGGGGCGGTGTTGCCGTGTGGGCCCACAACCAGACGCGCGGCCGGGGAAGGCGCGGGAAGCCCTGGTGGAGCGCGCCGGGCAAGAGCCTCACGGCCAGCCTCGTCTTCGAGGAAATTGAAAGCGCTCTTGCGACACGGCTCGTGTCCGTATCCGCGGTGGACGCCATACGCGCCGCCGGTGGCCGTGGCCCACTCATCAAGTGGCCCAACGACCTCGTTTACGGCGGCAGGAAAGTGGCGGGCGTTCTTGCCGAGTCGTTTCGCGGCCCCGACGGTCACTTTACCGTGGTTGGCATCGGCGTCAACGTCGGGTTCTCCCACGCGGAGCTCGACATCCCGTCGCGGCTGCCAGCGACCTCGCTCCTTGTCGAGGAGGAGCGACAGTTTGACATCCCCGGGCTTTTAGAAAATCTGCTCGCTAGTCTCGATACGAGAAAGGCGACTGACGCGTCATTGCTCATGAAAGAGTACCGCGAACTTCTTGCCTGGACGGGCGAAACGGTGTCCGTTTCACTGCCGCCGACGGGGCGTTTAGTGAGCGGGACACTCACCGGGGTGGACGACAGCGGCGCCCTCCTCTTGAAAGTAGATGAAACCATCATGCAGATCGAAGCATGCGAGCTACTGACTTAACTTTTGACCCTTCTGATCTCCTCCCCCTAAAGACAGCAGGAGCTAAAAGTTAAAAGTTAAGCGGCTACGCAAAACGCAACGGCATATTCTCCGTCGTGTGAGAGGCTTAGAAAAAGCCGCTTGTCCGGATGCTCTCGCTGCAGAGTGCCTGAAAGCCGGGCGAGAGGCGCGCCGCCGGGCCCGTGAACGACCTCGACCTGCGTAGGCTTCATGCCGGCGCCAAGAGCCTTCGCCACGGCTTCCTTCGCGGCGAAGCGGGCGGCCAGGTGCTGGTACTTCTCCTTTTGCGAGAGACAGTATGTCAGCTCCGCGTCGGAGAAGTTGCGTGTCAGAAAAGCCTTTGACCTTTCCGCCGCCACCCTGATTCTCTCCACGCTTACTATGTCAACGCCTATCCCAGCAATGTTCCCGGCGTGATCCATCTTAAACTTCCGCTTCCGCTATAATTAAAATGTGAAACCATTGCCACTTACGTCTCGTATTTTACTATTAAACGCAAGCACTGGCGTCCAATAACTGATGGAGTATACCCGAAGATGAATGTAGCTTTTGTGTTCCCGGGACAGGGAAGTCAATGCCGTGGTATGGGCCGTGAGCTGGCACTGGAATATCCAGCGGCGCGGGGCGTCTTCGATCTGGCTGACGAGACGCTCGATTTCGATGTCTCTACCATGTGCTGGGGGGAGGACGAGCGCATCAACCAGACCGAGTTTACGCAGCCGGCGTTGTTGACAGCAGAACTCGCGTGTCTCGGCGCTCTTCTTGAAAATGGAATAAAACCATCAATGACCGCGGGGCACAGCCTCGGTGAGTACGGCGCGCTGGTTGCGGCAGGAGCGATAGACGTGGCTGACGCTCTCGCGCTTGTGCGGGCAAGGGGCAAAATTACAAGTGAGACAGCGAGAAAGACCCCCGGGAAGATGGCGGCCGTGATAGGGATGGAGGCGGACGCGCTCGGCGAGTTTCTTAAAGCGGCCTCGAAAACCGGGATCCTCGAGGTTTCAAATTACAACGCGCCCGGCCAGGTCGTGTTGTCAGGAGAACTCCGGGCTGTCGATGAAGCCGCGCGAACCGCGAAATCGTTCGGCGCGAAGCGAATCGTGGAACTCGCGATCTCCGGGCCTTTCCACAGCTCGCTAATGAAGCCGGCGGCTAAAAAGTTTGCCACCGAGGTCGAAGCCGCGCGGATCAGGAACGCGTCGGCGCCGGTCATATCGAACTTCGACGCCGAGCCGCATGAGGACGCGCGGACGATCGGCCGCAACCTGGTATCACAACTCTTTCATCCGGTGAGATGGGAGGAGTCCGTGGATCGCATGTCTCAGATGGGCGCCGACCTGTTTCTCGAGGTTGGGCCCGGCCATGTCCTCGCGGGGCTCATCCGGCGACGCCTTCCGGGCGCGCGGGTGATCGGCGTGGGATCGACATCTGGCGTCGCGGAAGCCGTTGAAGCTTTGAAAATGTCCAACCTGAAAAACACGGGGAGTGATTGATTGTGAAACTCGATGGCAGAATTGCGCTGGTCACGGGGGCGTCTCGCGGAATAGGCAGGGCGATCAGCCTTGCACTGGCGGAACACGGCGCCGATGTTGCCATCAACTACTACCCTCAAGACATGGCCGAACAGGCGCGTGACGTAGCCGGCTTGATTGAGTCAAAAGGCAGGCGCGCTATCGTCTGTTACGCCGACGTCTCAGACGCGGGCGCGGTCGGCGACATGATTCGCGAGATAGAGGAGGGCCTGGGTCATGTTGACATCCTGGTCAACAACGCCGGGATCACTAAAGACGGACTCCTGCTCAGATTGAGCCCGGAAAGCTGGGACAGTGTGCTGGCCGTCAACCTCACCGGCGCCTTCAACTGCATGAAGGCCGTAATTCCCTCGATGATGAAGTCGAGGTGGGGACGAATAATCAACATCAGCTCCGCGGTCGCCCGCATCGGCAACGCCGGGCAGGCAAATTATGTGTCCTCGAAGGCGGGCCTGCTGGGCCTCACAAAGACCGTAGCCCGCGAGTACGGCTCACGAAATATTCTGGTGAACGCGATCTGTCCCGGATATATACGAACCGACATGACCGCCGACGTCGAAGCCTTAAAAAAAATGGAGCAACTCATTCCGCTTGGGAAGGCGGGGTCGCCCGAGGACGTGGCGGGCGCGGCTGTCTTTCTGGCGACGGACGCGACATACACCACGGGATCCGTGATCGACGTCAGCGGCGGGCTGGTGATGTAATTGGACGACGTGATTGACACAGCAGAGATTACGGTTGACGGCGCGCGGGAAAATCAAGGTGATGCGCCCGCCGCCGGGCTTCCTGTCGGCATAGTCGCGGTAGGCCGCGCGGTCCCCGAAAACTGTCTCACCAATCAGGATCTGGAGCGGATGGTGGACACGAGCGACGAGTGGATACTCGATAGGACCGGCATCTCTAAAAGACACATCGCGACCGAGGACATCGCGTCCTCGGACCTCGCGGCAGAAGCGTCCCGTCGCGCTCTCGCGCGCGCGCGAGTGGATCCGTTGGAGCTCGACCTTTTGATTATCGCCACCGCGACGCCGGACATGCCCGCTCCTTCGACCGCGTGCCTGGTTCAGGACATGATAGGCGCTCGCAACGCGGCCTGCTTCGATATCGGCGCGGCCTGCAGCGGCTTTCTGTACGGACTCGTGGTCGCAAGCCATCTGATCGCGGCCGGGCCATACAAGAACGCGCTTGTGGTGGGCGTGGAGATATTGAGCAAGGTTACCGATTGGAACGATCGAAACACCTGCGTGCTTTTTGGCGACGGCGCGGGCGCGGCGGTTGTCGGCCCGGCCGCGCTCGGGGCAGGCGTGCTTTCGTTTCAGCTTGGCGCCGACGGCAGCGCGGCCGATTTCCTGAAGTTGCCGGGCGGCGGGTCGAGAACTCCCGCCAGCCGCGAAAGCCTGGAATCCAACATGCACACCATCAAGATGCAAGGTCGCGAGGTGTTCCAGATGGCGGTCGGGAACATGTCGGAGGCAGTGACGGAAACTCTTAGAAAGTCCGGCCATACCATCGATGAAGTCGATTGCCTTATCCCTCACCAGGCCAATCTCAGAATAATCAAGTCGCTGTGCAGGCGGCTTGGGTTCCCCATGGAAAAGACAGTGGTGAACATCTCGGAATACGGCAACACCTCGGCCGCTTCGATCCCGCTGGCGCTGGTTGACGCCCAGGAGCAAGGGTTGCTCGAGAAAGGAGACCTCGTGGTTCTCGTGAGTTTTGGCGCCGGGATGACGTGGGGCGCTGTCGCCATGCGCTGGTGCATCGACCGTCCGAAGAACGCGACAGAACAAGGGGGATAGCGACTTGGAACGCTCTGTTGTCATAACCGGAATTGGGGCGATTACGCCTGTCGGCGCGGGCAAGGAAGGGTACTGGCGTGGCCTTGCCTCGGGAACTTCGGGAGTAACGCCTATCACGACATTCGACGTATCCGAGTACTCGACCAGGATTGCCGGCGAGGTAAAGGATTTCGAGCCTCTTGATTTCATTGAGAAAAAGGAGGCGCGGCGCATGGACAGGTTCTGCCAGTTCGCCGTGGCGGCCTCTCGAATGGCGCTCGAGGACGCGGGGTTGCCTACGAGCGATCTCGGGCCTGATTGCGGAGTTCTCATCGCCACAGGAATTGGCGGACTGAGCACTTTAGAGGCTCAACACAAGGTTTTGCTCGAGAAAGGGCCACGCAGGATAAACCCTTTGACCATACCGATGATCATTCCCAACATGGCGTCAGCGCAGGTGGAAATCGCGTTCGGCGCGCGTGGACCATGCACGACGGTCGTGACGGCGTGCGCCTCGAGCGCCAACGGCATCGGAGACGCTTTCGAGATCGTGAAGCGCGGCGCCGCGGACGTGATGATAGCGGGAGGATCGGATGCCTGCATCACTCCCGTGAGCGTCGCCAGCTTCGGCGCGATGGGTGCCCTTTCAAAGAGAAACAACGAACCCGAAGCGGCAAGCCGCCCCTTTGACCGGGAGCGGGACGGCTTCGTCATTGGTGAGGCCGCCGGCGTCGTTATCCTGGAGGAAAGACGCGGAGCCGAGGCCAGAGGAGCGCGCATCTACGCGGAAGTCGCCGGTTACGGAATGGCCGGTGAAGCTATGAGCATGACCGGACTGGCGCCCGATGGAGACGGCTTCGTGCGCGCTATGGTCGCCGCCATGGATCAGGCCGGAATCTCACCGGACGCCGTTGACTACATAAACGCGCACGGCACCGCGACGCCACTCAACGACCCGATTGAGACGCTGGCCGTCAAACGCGTTTTCGGCGACCGCGCGGCGCGTGTCGCCATGAGCTCCACAAAATCCATGACCGGGCATTGCCTTGGCGCCGCCGGCGCCATCGAAATTATCGCGTGCTTGATGGCGATCGAGAATGGCGTGATCCCGCCGACAATCAACTATGAGTTTCCCGATCCCGATTGCGACCTCGATTACGTACCGAACCGCGCTCGCGAAGCAACCGTAAACATCGCCCTTTCAAACTCACAGGGGTTCGGAGGGCACAGCGCTTCATTAGTCGTGCGCCAGATAAACAAAAACGCAACACTGGGGCCTGACCCCGGTGTTGCGTTTTTATAGACGGGTAGGCGATATGGGCAGAAAAAAAAGATCTTCATCGCCTTTGAGCCACATGGACGAGAGCGAAACCGTCCGGAGTCTGGATATCGCGTCTGGCCTCTGGCGCCGGTGCGACGGGTGCAGCCGGCTCATCTATGAGAGCGAACTCGCGAAGAACCTCTACGTGTGCCCGCACTGTGAAGCTCATTTTCCAATTGGGGCGAGCATGCGGCTCACGCTCGTCGTCGATGAGGGAACGTTCTCGCAGGATCCGGCTCGCTTTGCGCCGCGTGACCCTCTGAACTTCACCGACACGCAAAAGTATTCCGAGCGCCTGGAAAAAAACAGGGAGAAGAGCGGCCTCGACGAAGCGATGATATGGGGGACGGCGCGGATCATGGGCATGCCGCTCGTGGTAGCGGCGATGGACTTCTCCTTTCTGGGAGGAAGCATGGGCGCCGTCGTTGGCGAAATTGTTTCGAGAGCCGCGAGAGCCGCCGCGGAGCGCGCGTGGCCCCTTGTCATATTCTGCGCGTCGGGTGGCGCTCGAATGCAGGAGGGGTCTTTTTCGCTCATGCAGATGGTAAAGACGTCGGTAGAGATCGCGCGTTTGTCCGAACGCGGCGCGCCATACATTTCCGTCCTCACGCACCCCACAACCGGGGGGGTGGCCGCGAGTTTCGCGACACTGGCGGATGTGATACTCGTGGAGAAAGGCGCTCTTGTGGGGTTCGCCGGACCGAGGGTCATCGAGCAGACGATACGCGAAAAGCTTCCCAGAGGCTTCCAGTCCGCGGAGTTCTGCATGGAGCGGGGAATGGTCGATTGCGTGGTTCACCGGCATGAGATAAAGGAACGGCTCGCCGCGATTCTTCAAATGCTTTCCGGCGAGAAGCAGAAGCCGTCCGGCGCGCGTGAGCGCGGCCCGGCGCTCAATGACACGAAGAAAAAACATGGCCGGGAGCGCGCGCGCGCCACGCCCGGGCACAGGCCATCGCCGTGGGAAGTGGTTATGCTCGCGAGACACGACATGCGGCCGCGATTCATTTATTACGCCGAAGAGATATTCGACGAGTTCATCGAGTTCCACGGCGACCGGCTGTTCAGGGACGATCCGGCCATCATGGGAGGAGTGGCGCGCCTCGACGGCGTGCCGGTGATGTTGATAGGCCATAACAGGGGACGAGGCGGCGGGCATCCCCCCGAGCCAAGGGCCAACAACAACGGGATGCCTCACCCCGAAGGGATAAGAAAGGCACAGCGGCTCGCCACGCTGGCGGAAAAGTTCGGCCTGCCGGTTATTGCCCTGGTTGATACTCCCGGCGCTTACCCGGGGGTGGGCGCTGAGGAGAGGGGACAGGCGCTCGCTATCTCATCGATCATACGCGCGATGGTCACGCTCCAGACGCCGATTCTATCAGTTGTCATTGGAGAAGGCGGAAGCGGCGGGGCCCTCTCGCTGTCAGTGGCCGACAGGTTTCTCATGCTGGAGAACTCGACGTTCTCCGTGATCTCCCCCGAGGGTTGCGCCGCGATACTGTGGCGAGACGCCGCCCGCGCGGTTGACGCGGCGCGCGCTTTGAAGCTGACGGCGCAGGAGTTGCTTGCCCTCGGAATTATCGACGAAATCGTCCCAGAGCCTCCGGGTGGGGCTCACGAGAATCCGGCCGCCGCCGCCGATATACTGTCAGGTTTCCTCAAGAAGAACTTGCGCGAACTCACGCACAGTCACGTTCCCGAACTCGTAGAGGCCCGCTACCGGAGATACGCTTCAATTGGCGTCTATGACGAGATCGGAGAGCCACTGTGAGCGCGCGCCTTCACAACGTCGCGGCGCGATGCTGGTATGCGCTTGCCCGGTTCGTCGTTGGGGCGCCGTTGCGCACCTTATTCCGCCTTCGCGCGGAAGGACTCGAAAATGTTCCGCGCGAAGGCCCGGTGATCTTCGCCAGCAACCACATGAGCTACATAGACCCTCCGGCAATTGGCGTAGCCTGCCCGCGCATGATACATTTCATGGCAAAGAAAAGCCTGTTTGCTTTTATGCCGGTGCGAGCGCTCGTCGCGAGCCTTGGCGCTTTCCCAGTGGACAGGAGCAAAGCGGATCGCAAAGCGCTGGCGAAGGCGCTCGACCTTCTGGCTTCGGGGAGCGCGCTGGGCATCTTTCCGGAAGGATCCCGGGGTAAAGACGCTCTTGGTCAGGGGCAGGAAGGAACGGCGTGGCTGTCGATCAAGGCCGGTTGCCCGGTGACGCCCGTCGCGGTCGTTCGGACCAGAAGGGTTGCTCTTCATGGTGTTCCACTTGCGCCACGCGGTTTTGTCATCCGTTTCGGGAAGCCGATCGAGCCGGCGGGTTCCTCGCGCGGGACGCATGTGAAAGACAAGCCATTGATGGCAACCCCCGCCGGGGAAACACCGATCACGAGCGGGCGGCGGTATCGCGAGATAGTTACCGTTGAAATAATGCGTGGAATACACGATTTGTTGGTCGATGAATCTACGGAAGAAGGAGAAGCCGATGGCTAAGCGACACTGGTTCTCGAGATCGCGGGGCTCGCGAAAGATCGGGTTCTCCATTGAGGAGATCAATGACATCGTTCGCGTCATGGACGAGAACAGGCTCGCGGAAGTAACGTTCCAGGAAAAAAATAGAAAGCTGTCCTTAAAAAGGGCTACGGCGGAACCGGCGGGCGTTTGCGCGCCGGCCACGGTCGAAGAACCTTCGACCGTCAGCGAGAGCAGCCTCACCGCGATTACTTCTCCCACGGTTGGCATCTTCTACAGTTCTCCCGCGCCCGACGAGCCTCCTTTCGTCACCGAGGGGCAATTGATTGAACCGGATCAAGTCATCGCCCTTATCGAAACACTGAAAGTAATGAGCGAAGTGAGGGCTCTTTCCCACGGCCGCGTGATAAGCATCGAGGCCAGGACCGGAGAGATGGTAGAGTTTGGCCAAACGCTTGTTCTCTGCGAAGATATCGACTAATAGGAAGGGGGAAGGGAAGGCTGTTTGAATTGGCGCCTTACAAGAAAATGCTCATCGCCAACAGGGGTGAGATCGCTCTCCGTATCATGAGAACGTGCCGGGAAAACAATATCGAGACCATCGCGGTGTATTCGACCGCCGACAGGGACTCTCTTCACGTGCAGCATGCCGACGCATCATGCTGCATTGGAGACGGCGCCGCTCAGGACAGTTACATGAACATCTCAAACATAATATGCGCGGCGCTTCACCTGAAAGCCGACGCGATTCATCCCGGTTACGGATTTCTTTCCGAGGATTCGCGGTTTGCCGAGATATGCGACACTCATAACCTTTCGTACATAGGCCCGCGCGTCGAGGCGCTGAGAGTGGCCGGTGACAAGGTTCTCTCGAGAGAAGTCGCCCTCAGATGCGATATCCCGGTGCTTCCCGCGACGCATCTGACACACCGGATCGGCAACTTACGGGACGAAGTCGGAGAAGTCGGTTATCCTGTCGTCGCCAAGCCGCGCGCCGGCGGAGGAGGGCGAGGCATTCTGCACGTGCCCGACGAGAGCGCTCTCGAGCGCTGCATGTCAGACCGTTCTCTCATGCGCTCGATTGAAAAAGGCGAATATTTCTTTGAGCGCTTCCTCACACGACCGAGGCATATTGAAGTCCAGTTGATCGCCGATTTCGGGGGCGATGTTCGCGCCATCGGGTTGAGGGACTGCTCTATCCAGAAAAACAAGCAAAAGATTATTGAGGAAGCCCCGCCCCCACATCTGTCGCGCCACCTGAGAAACCGACTTTTCGACGCCGCGATTCGCTTTTGCAAAGCCTCGGGATTTACCACCGTCGGAACGGCGGAGTTCCTCGTGGATGGAGAAGAGTTCTATTTCATGGAGTTCAACCCGCGCATTCAAGTCGAGCACACAGTAACCGAGATGACAACCGGGCTTGACCTGGTATGGGAACAGATAAGGCTTTCAGCAGGCGAACCCCTCGAAGCGGCTCAAACGGCCGAGTCCCGGCAGGCCCCACAAAGTGGGCGGGAATCGGGCCACGAAGGGCACGCGATTCAGGCTCGCATATCCGCCGAATGGGCTCAAGGAACTCCCGGTTTCTGTGGAAACGTCGAGAGCCTCCAGTTCCCCGGGGGGCCCGGCATCCGCGTCGATACTCACGTACACCCGGGGTGCGATCTCCCCTACCTCTATGACCCGCTGCTGGTGAAGGTAATCACCTGGGCTTCGACAAGGGGAGGCGCCGTACAGCGTATACGCAGGGCGCTTGACGAAGTAAGTATCGGCGGCGTCAAAACAAACCTGTCCGCCCTTCAAGCAATAGTCGAATCGCGAGATTTCGGGCACGGCCATTATGACACCAGCTCTTTTGAAGCGCTCGGATCCGGGTTCGACGACTTTGATCCTGCCGTGGCGCATGAAGACATGGAAGGACCTTCGCGCGACGCGTATTCACCGCCCACCGGGCGGTCATCTATTGAAATTCAGCAAAAGGAGGTGAAGTAGATGACAGTCCTTGAAGAGACAAAAGCGATAATCGCGGAAATACTCGGCATAGACTCAGAGAAGATCAATCCGGAGACAAGTCTCGTGACGGATCTCCAGGCAAACTCTCTCGATCTGCTGGAAATAGTGAGCATGCTGGAGGAGAAGTATGGACTCTCTATCGTTGACGACAATCTGGAGGATCTCAATTCCGTTGGCGACATCGTCAACTTTGTCGAACAACGCGTAAAGGCATAATGTGGTCAGACCAAATTATGCGCTCTCCCCCATGAATCCGTACCGGAAAAAAGTGGATGGTGAACATGAAAATCGACCGTGAAAGCCTGCGTGCGGGCGGCGTAGAAGCCGCAGCCAGAGAATGGCTCATAGCAAAAACCATGGCCCCCGCAATCGGGGTTGTGTCGTTTGCCGCTCTCACCGCCGTTGGAGCAAGGTACGCGATTCACATCGGCCCGGTTCCTTACACGTTACAGGTGTTCTTCGTGCTCCTCGCCGGCATGGTGCTTGGGCCGAAGCTTGGCGCGGCAAGCCAGCTCGCGTATGTGGCCGCGGGCTTTTCGGGAATTCCGGTTTTTTCTTCTCCTCCATACGCCGGAGGTGGATACCTTCTGGGGCCAACGGGAGGTTACCTGGTTGGTTTCGTTGCCGCCGCATGGCTTACGGGATGGGTGGTCCACAGGTGGCGCGACGCCCGCGACGGAGATTTGATGGTAATCGGCTATGCGTTCGCCGGAATGCTTGGATTGGTCGCGATCTATGCCTTCGGCGCGTCCGGGCTCGCCATCTGGATGCTTGGTGGTGGGAAAGGGTTCGCGGACGCTGTCTCCGCGGCCTGGAAGCTCGGCATAGCTCCTTTCATAGTTGTCGATATCCTCAAAAGCGCGGCAGCCGCGCTTTCGTGCTCCGGCGTAAACGCAACCAGATCCGCTTAACTTTTCGGAGCAGGTCTTTTTTATCTATGAACACGCGCTGGATTTACCGCGCATCGGAATAGCGTGCCTTTCCGCCGAGGACACCTGGAACCTGGCGAACCAGCGCGACGCGAATAGGCAATAGACGTTAGACGTGCTGGTTGCTTGTCTCGTGAATGATTCATAATCTATACTTTATTGTTGACAATGGACTTCCAATGGAGGGGGAACCAGCATGACAGACAAGCGGTTTTGGACGAAGTCGTACGATCCCGGGATGGTGGATCTCGATCCTGCCCTCTGGGAGACGACATACGTCGAAGCGGTCAAACCCACATTTGAGAAATATTCCGATGAAGTGGCATTGGCGTTCATGGGAGTTGAGGTGACCTTTGGCGAACTGGATCGGTATGCCAACAGGTTTGCCGACATGTTGATAGCAAACGGCCTGAAGAAAGGCGACGTGATCGGCCTCAATCTGCCGAACATTCCTGAGTATGTGATCGCCTGGCTTGGCACACTGCGGGCGGGCGGTGTCATTTCCGGGGTCTCCCCCCTGCTTTCCGCCGAAGAGATGGAGTACCAGCTCAAAGATTCAAACGCCAGGGGGCTGGTTACCCTGGACGCGATCTTCGAGAAACGCCTTCTGGGCATCATCGACAACCTTCCTGATTTGAAGATTATCGCTACAACCAGCGTGGGGAGCTTCTTGCCGGCGATCAAGCGGACGCTGGGAAAGCTTCTCAAGAAGATACCAAAAGGGAATGTGGCGCCTCTGCCCAGGCGGTTGGTTTTTGACGTGAAGAAAGTCGTCAATGACTCGCGGTATTCGACTGCTCCCCCGGACGTGAAGATCACACCTGATGATATCGCCTGCATTCAATATACGGGCGGCACTACCGGATCCCCCAAGGGCGCGCTGCTGTCCCACAGGAATGTGGTCTCCGACCTGCTGATCGTACAGAGGTGGCTGGGGTGGGAGGAAGTCAGAGGCGTGGCCCTCTCCGGTTTTCCTTTCTTCCACATCGCCGGCTTGTTCTTCAACGCGAACTGCATCTATCTGGGCTGGACCCAGGTTCTGATCGCCAACCCCAGGGACACGGATCACATCTGCAAGGAGATCGTGAGGTACAAGCCCACCGCGCTCGTCAATGTGCCATCGCTTTTTCAGATGCTTCTCGCTAATCCCAAATTCAAGGAACTCGATCATTCCAATCTTGACAAGTGTATCTCGGCCGCCTCCCCGTTCCCGGAGGAATCGCAGAAAGAACTGGAGAAAGTCGTCGGTGAAGAGAAGCTTCTGGAAGTGTACGGCATGACCGAGACGTCTCCCCTGACTGTCATGAACCCATCAATTGGCAAAAAGAAACTGGGTGCGATCGGTTTGCCTCTCATCAACACGGACATCAGATTGATCGACACTGACACCGGCAAAGACGCGGTTGTGGGAGAGCCCGGGGAGATCTGTGTAAAAGGGCCGCAGGTCATGATCGGCTACTACAACAAGCCCGAGGAGACAGCGCTGGTTTTCGACGAGGAAGGGTACCTCCACACGGGCGATGTGGCTATCCAGGATGAAGATGGGTATCTGCGCATCGTGGATCGCACCAAAGACATGATCATTGTGAGCGGCTTCAAGGTGTTTTCAAAGAGAGTCGAGGAGATACTGTGCGAACACCTGGCTATCGACATGGTCGCCCTGATAGGCGTGCCCAACCCACAACGCCCCGGGTCGGAGCTTGTCCTGGCCATTGTCACTATTTGCCCGGATTACAATTTCGACGGCGATGAGGAAGCTTTGAAATCGGATATCTTGAAAATGGCAAAAGACAGGTTGACTCCGTATGAAGTTCCGAAAAAGATTGAAATCAGGCAGGAACTGCCGCTTACGGCTATCGGCAAAGTAGATAAAAAGGTTCTGCGGAAAGAGGTTCGCTAGCCTGCGTTGTT
>PHEX01000048.1 GCA_002843005.1 Candidatus Anoxymicrobium japonicum
CTATCCGGACGTGAGCGTTTCCTGGTGGGGCGGCAGGCGTCTGGTATTCGAATTCGTGTGAGAAAGTAGTATGCTTTTCTTCTCGTGATAATCGCTGTTGAAAGGAAAGCGCGCCGATTACGGAAAACAGATTTTTGCCACACTGTCGCAAGAATTGACGCGCGAGTATGGCGGCAGCTTCGCAGAGAAAAATCTGCGCCGCATGATCCAATTCGCCGAGGTGTTCCCCAACGAAGAAATTGTCGTATCGCTGATACGACAATTGAGCTGGACCCATATCATTGCCTTGATTCCTCTCAAGTGATCTTAAAGCAATGCTGGACAGGAAGTTATTGTCCGAAAGCGGCACCAGTCCCACCGACCCTACCAAACAGTACCCCCTCGGGGAAAGGGTCAGTCCATGAGTTGCTGTGACAAGCTACGACAGAAAGCTGTGACAAACTGTGACGGGCTACTGCGACAGAGGATTGCGACATGGCTCGCGACATGGCTCGCGACGCACTCGCGACGCCGCATACCTGTCGCGACGAGAGGGAACTCTGTCACCGCCCTATGATAGTATTTCATAGGCACGTTCTGGGGCACTCGGTTACTCCCTTTTGTGCTTTATTCAACCGCGGTTGCACGGCCTCCGGGTGAACGAGGCCTTATAAAATCAGGGAGTTGCCGAATGTTGGACTCATTTCGGCGTGATTAACAAAGGCTGGGTGATGGCGAATCTTGAGAAGCTAACGCGAGGGGCATCGGTCAAGGGCATCCTGCCGGACGAGCTGGTGTCTGTCGTAGACGTGAAGTGGGTTGGCTCGGTCGCGGTCGAGCTTACCTATAAGGACGCCTCCGGTCGCCTCGGCAACGAGCTCGTCTACCGCGACCACGAGCCCACACTAGAAGTCGTCACTGCCGGCAAACCGTGGAGCTTCGACGGGGACGGGGCGCTATTCCGGCTGGTAAGTGAAGCCCAGCGTATCCGACTCGCCTATCTCTTCGATCCCCTTCTTGCAGTCCACACTTCCCTGGTCGAACCACTCCCTCACCAGATAACCGCCGTCTACGGGGAGCTGATCCCGCGCCAGCCACTCCGGTTCCTCCTCGCAGACGATCCCGGCTCGGGCAAGACGATAATGGCGGGGCTCTTCATCAAGGAGCTTATTGCCCGCGGAGACGTCGAGCGCTGTATGGTCGTGTGTCCCGGTAACCTTGTCGAGCAGTGGCAGGATGAGCTCTCACAGAAGTTCCATCTCCCGTTCGAGATAATGACGAACGATGCCTTCGACGCGGCTCGTACAGGAAACTGGTTCGCCGAAAACCCGCTCGCGATATGCCGCCTCGACAAGCTCAGCCGAAATGAAAACGTCCAGGCCAAGCTCGCCACGACGGACTGGGATCTCATAGTCTGCGATGAGGCCCACAAGATGAGCGCCCATTTCTTCGGTGGCGAGATTAAACGGACCAAACGCTACAACCTCGGCCAGGTGCTCTCAACGCTGACCCGTCACTTCCTCCTGCTTACCGCCACGCCCCACAACGGGAAGGAGGATGACTTCCAGCTTTTCATGGCGCTGCTGGACGGCGACAGATTCGAGGGCCGTTTCCGGGATGGCGTTCATGTATCGGACGCGTCTGACCTCATGCGGCGCTTGGTCAAAGAACAGCTCGTCAAGTTTGATGGGAAGCCCCTGTTCCCCGAGCGCCGGGCATACACGGCGAACTACACACTCTCGGATGCCGAAGCCGAGCTCTACAAGCAGGTGACCGAGTACGTTCGCGAGGAGTTCAACCGGGCTGAAGCACTGGAGAAAGGCCGTAAGGGTACCATTGGCTTCGCCCTCACCATCCTTCAGAGGCGGCTCGCATCGTCCCCGGAGGCCATATACCAGTCGCTAAGGCGGCGGCGCGAGCGCCTCGAGAAGCGCCTTCGAGAAGAGAAACTGCTCGACAGAGTTAAAAGCGACAAGAAAGACATAGACGAGATGCTCGAGTTGCTGATAACCGATGGCTTTGAGGACGTCGAGGATGTTCAGAGCGAGGAAGCGGAAGCCATCGAAGAAGAGGTGGTCGACCAGGCTTCCGCCGCCCAGACGATCGCCGAGCTCCAGGAAGAGATCAAGATACTCAAGCGTCTGCAGGAAGTTGCCATGCGGGTCCGGCAGTCCGGCACTGACAGGAAGTGGGAAGAGCTCTCTTCGCTCCTGCAGAACAGAACCGAGATGTTCGATGCGCACGGTCACCGCCGGAAGCTCATCATCTTCACAGAACATCTGGACACGTTGAACTACCTACACGAGCGCGTCACTTCCCTGCTCGGCAGGCCCGAAGCGGTTATCATCATCCACGGCAGTATGGGACGCGAACTTCGAAAGAACGCCGAACAGAAGTTCACCCAGGATAAAGACGTAGAGGTGCTCATCGCCACCGACGCCGCGGGTGAAGGTATAAACCTCCAGCGCGCACACCTCATGGTCAACTACGACCTCCCCTGGAACCCCAACCGGATAGAGCAGCGGTTCGGGCGCATCCACAGGATAGGGCAGACGGAGGTCTGTCACCTCTGGAACATGGTCGCCAATGAGACCCGGGAAGGCGAGGTCTACTTTACTTTGCTTGAGAAGCTCGATAGGGAGCGCGAAGCCCTTGGCGGCCAGGTCTTCGACGTGCTCGGTAGCCTGACTTTCGAAGACAAGCCGTTGCGAGAACTCCTGCTCGAGGCCATAAGGTACGGAGATAACCCCGACGTCCGCGCCCGGCTGACTCAAATCGTGGACGAGACGGTCGACCGTGAGCATCTCAAAGAGCTCATCGAGGAGCGCGCTCTTACCCACGACTCAATGGATTCGAGAGTAGTCCAGGAGATACGGGAAGACATGGAGCGCGCCGAGGCTCGCCGCCTCCAGCCACACTTCATAGCCTCTTTCTTCCTCGAGGCATTCCGTCGCCTCGGCGGGACGATGAAGGGACGTGAGCCAAAGCGCTACGAAATCACGAATGTCCCCGCGGCTGTTCGAAACCGCGATCGCGTCATTGGAACACGCGATTCTGTATTGCGGAAATACGAGAGAATAACATTCGAGAAAGACCAAATCAACGTGCCGGGTAAACCTGTCGCCGCTTTCGTTTGCCCCGGACATCCATTGTTGGACTCCACGATCGACCTCGTGATCGAGAGATACCGCGACCTTCTAAAGCGGGGAGCCGTTCTCGTTGACGAGAAAGACTCCTCAGAGCATGCGCGAGTCCTCGTCTTCCTCCAACACTCCATACAGGATGCCCGGACGGACCGCACGGGCCAGCGCAGGGTAATGTCCCGCCGGTTCCAGTTCATGGAGATTGACGACTCAGGAGCGACCAGGGCTGCTGGTTACGCGCCGTACCTCGACTATCGACCCCTGAACGATGATGAGAAAGCTCTTGTTGATACATTTGAAGAGCCCGACTGGGCAAGCAGTGACCTGGAGGCAAAAGTCCTCGAGTATGCCGCTGAGCACCTGGTCCCTGAGCACCTGGGCGAGGTTCGCAGGCGAAAAGAAGAGATTGTTGACAAAACGATGAAAGCCGTTAAAGACCGCCTTACAAAGGAAATCAACTACTGGGACCATCGCGCTGAGGAACTTAAGCTCCAAGAACTCGCGGGCAAGACCAACGCCAAACTGAACTCCGCTCAAGCCAGGGAGCGCGCGGATGCATTGACCGCGCGCCTCCAGAAGCGACTGACAGAGCTTGAACAGGAACGTAACCTCTCACCACTTCCGCCGGTGATTGTCGGTGCTGCCATGGTCATTCCCGCCGGACTGCTCGCGAAGCTCACCGGGATTCCAACCCCCGATACCTTCGCAAGAGAAACAAAGCGCGTTGAAGAACTGGCGATGGCCGCCGTGATGGAAGCTGAGAAAAGTCTTGGTTTTAAGCCCGCCGATGTTCACGCCGAGAACAGGGGTTATGACATCGAATCATCTATCCCCAAAACGGGACTTCTGCGATTCATCGAGGTCAAGGGGCGCGTTAAGGGAGCGACAACTGTCACTATTTCGAAGAACGAGATACTCACTGGCTTGAACAAGCCCGAAGACTTCATACTAGCTATTGTCGAAGTAGACATTGACTCTACGACAACCCACTACATACAAAGGCCATTTCAGAAAGAACCGGACTTTGGAGTCACCAGCGTGAACTATGATTTGCCGACGCTTCTGCATTTGGGACAGGAAACACGGTGAGTGAAAGAATCGAGCAACTCAAAACATGGATGCAAGCTGGTGAAAATGAGCATTTCGAATTCAAAGAAGCAAGGACGAGCTTTGAGTTCGAGAAGCTTGTTGGATATTGCGTTGCCCTTGCCAACGAAGGCGGCGGCAGAATCTTCTTGGGAATTACGGACAAGAAACCACGCCGAGTTGTGGGCACACTAGCTTTTCGGACCCTCGGTAGAACAAAGAATGGCTTGATGAATGCAATCCACCTCAGGATTGATGCGGAACAAATAGACCACACTGATGGTCGAGTACTGGTTTTCAAGGTTCCATCTCGACCTATCGGATTGCCAATTCAATATAAGGGCCAATATTTCATGCGCTCCGGCGATAGTCTCGTTCCAATGCTTCCGGATGTGCTGAAGAGAATTCTCGATGAAGCTGAGCCCGATTACTCTGCGGAAGTATGTGACAAGGCCACTCTAGATGATCTTGATTTGAACGCAATAGATATCTTCCGAGCGCGGTGGGCAAAGAAATCGGGAAATGAGCGCCTGAAAGGTATGGCTGTTGAGCAGCTTCTTTCTGATGCGGAATTGGTGACCAATGATGGTGTAACAAATGCCGCTCTTGTTCTCTTAGGAAAAAGCGATGCTTTAAGCCGATGTTTGTCCCAAGCAGAAGTAATATTTGAATATCGGTCCAGCGATGCTACCGGTCCGGCTCAACAACGGCATGAATTTCGGCTGGGCTTCTTTTCTTTCTATGACGAACTCTGGAAACTGATTAATCTTAGAAATGACATGCAACACTCCCAGGACGGACTCTTCATCTTGGACATCCCGACATTCAACGAAGAGGCGGTGCGAGAAGCCATTCTGAATGCTATCAGTCACAGGGACTACCGACTGGGCAGCTCGGTCTTCGTTCGGCAGTATCCGTTGCGACTGGAAATCGTCAGTCCCGGTGGATTTCCACCTGGCATTTCTCTCGCAAACATCTTGTGGGAGCAGGCACCACGAAATCGACGTATCGCTGAAGCATTCGGCAGATGCGGCCTCGTGGAACGATCAGGACAAGGAATGAACCGAATATTTGAAACTTGTATCAAAGAGAGCAAACCTAGACCCGACTTTACAAACACTGATAGCGACCATGTTTGGTTGACGTTGCACGGGAATGTGACGAACCAAGAGTTTCTTCGATTTTTCGAAAAACTAGGGAGGGAACGTCTCGAGACTTTTTCTACATCTGACTTCTTGCTAGTTGACCTTGTGTCCAGGGGACAGAAGATACCAGATAGGCTTAAAGATAGCTTGTTTCGTTTAGTTGAAATTGGAGTTATTGAAAAAACTGGCCGTGGGAGGGGTTCGCAGTATGTCTTATCTCGTAAGTTCTATAAGCACCTCGGCAAAGCTGGAACTTATACAAGGAGGAAAGGCCTCGACCGGGACACGAACAAAGCACTCCTTTTGAAACATATCGAAGGCAGTCCTGACACTGGCTCTCGAATGGAAGAGTTCTACCAAGTGTTGCCAAGCCACAACCGTGGGCAGATTCAAAGTCTGCTTAGAGAGCTTCGAGACGAAGGCAAGATTCATGTTCAAGGAAAAACACGTGGGGCTAAATGGTACCCCGGTCAAATACCTCTAGGATTGCAATAAGGATTGCAATAACTGTGGAAGGTAAGTTGCGTCATCGAGTAAGGGCAAGTCTGATAATGCCGGATTCAAAGGGATTTGTGGGACCAAAGTATTGCATCTGACCATTAGACTAAATGCAATTAGAATGCAATTAAATAAGCAATTTGGAGTAGATTGATGGAGTATCGCAGAAAGCTGATTGAAGTCGCTCTCCCACTGGAGGCAATAAACAAGGAGTCTGCTCGAGAGAAATCCATCAGGCACGGACACCCATCGACCATGCACCTTTGGTGGGCGCGAAGACCGCTTGCCGCCTGCCGGGCTGTGCTGTTCGCTTCGCTAGTGGACGATCCTTCGGCATGGCCAGAGCTGTTCCCAACGGAGGAGGACCAGGAAGCGGAACGGAAGCGGCTCTTTGAAATCATAGAGCAGCTGGTTAAGTGGGAGAACTCGAACAACGAGACTGTGCTATTGATGGCCCAGACGGAGATGGCCCGCTCCATATCCCGCAACCTTGGGGACGCGATGCCAGAAGGGGCTGAAGCCATCAGGAAATACCTGGCAGAGAAAGCACCGCCCGTGTTGGACCCCTTCTGCGGTGGAGGAAGCATTCCGCTTGAGGCACAGCGCCTAGGCTTAAGAGCTTACGGCAGCGACCTCAACCCGGTGGCCGTCCTCATCACTAAGGCGCTTATAGAGATACCGCCGAAGTTTGCAGGATTGCCTCCTGTGAACCCTGAAGCTCGTGAGGAGAAACGCCTTACCGAAAAGGAATGGAAAGGGGCAGAAGGGCTAGCCGATGACGTCCGCTACTACGGAAAGTGGATGCGGGACGAGGCCGAGAAGCGAATAGGTCACTTCTACCCCAAGGTGAAGGTCACCAAGGAGATGGTTAAGGACCGCCCCGACCTCGAGCCCTACGCTGACCAGGAGCTGACTGTCATCGCCTGGCTCTGGGCTAGGACGGTACCGAGCCCAAACCCAGCTTGCAAGGGTGCGCACGTACCGCTTGTGCAGTCCTTTTGGCTTTCGACCAAGAAAGGGAAGGAAGCGTACGTACAGCCTGTTGTCGACAGAGAAGCCAATACGTATAGCTTCGAGATTCATGTTGGAAAGCCGCCAGAGGATTTCGACCCTGGCAAAGGAACGAAGGCAGGTCGTGGGGCAAGCTTCAATTGCATTATTAGTGGATCACCTATGACTAAAGATTATGTCCGAGGCGAGTTTAGAGCAAAGAGAAACTCGGATATTCTAATGGCGGTTGTCGCCGAAGGCAATAGAAGTCGTGTTTATCTAAATCCCGTAGAAAGCCAAGAGCGTATTGCGCGGTCTACCAAGCCAGGATGGAAACCCGAAATAGATATGAATACCGCTTCAAAGGATCTTGTCAGTGGGCGAGGATATGGCATCACCAAATGGCATGAACTATTCACGAACCGCCAGCTTGTGGCTCTTACCACTTTCAGCGACCTTGTTCAGGAAGCACGGGAGCAGGTACTCAAAGACGCCATTTCATCAGTTGCACTTCCCGATGATGATCGATCAATTGATGCTGATGGTATCGGTAAGACTGCGTATGCGGATGGAGTGACAACTTACCTTGGTCTCGCGTCTAGCCGAAGTGCCGACTACTGGGCTACATTAGCCACTTGGGAAACCGCGAGCGGTTTCGTAAGAGGTACGTTTGCACGGCAAGCTCTCCCTATGGTCTGGGATTTCTGCGAAGGAAACCCGATGGGCGGTGCGAGTGGGGATTGGTCTGGGGCTATAGGTTGGACTTGTCGTGTTCTCGAGCGTTTGCCATCCAATCTACAAGGCGCTGCCAGACAACTCGATGCAACTGCTGCATTGGATGGAATCGAGACTCCGGTCGTGTCAACAGACCCTCCATACTATGACAACATCGGCTATGCTGACCTTAGTGACTTCTTTTACATTTGGCTCAGACGGGCCCTTGGCCGCATCTATCCTCAGCTCTTCTCAACGCTCCTGACGCCAAAAACACAGGAACTGATTGCTTCTCCGTACCGTCACGAAGGTAGCAAGGACAAAGCGAAAGTGTTCTTCGAGGAAGGGCTTGGCAAAACCTTCATGTCAATGCGAGAAGCACAGAACCCTTCTTTCCCAATCACCGTCTATTACGCCTTCAAGCAAGCGGAGACAGATGGAGGTGATGCAGGGAAGAACGGGGTCGGTAGCAGCAAGGTCACGGCTTCGACAGGCTGGGAGACGATGCTCGCTGGTCTTATACACGCTGGGTTCAGTGTCCACGGCACATGGCCTATGCGTACTGAGAGGAGTACCAGGAGCATCAGTTTGGGAGCGAATGCTCTGGCTTCCTCTATTATACTTGTCTGCCGACCTCGCACTGATGATTCCCCCCTTGCTACCCGACGGGAGTTCCTGTCTGCCCTTAAGAATGAGCTCCCAGATGCACTGAAGAATTTACAGCACGGTAACATCGCCCCCGTGGATCTCGCACAGGCATCAATCGGTCCAGGCATGGCCGTGTTCACTCGCTACTCGAAGGTGATGGAGTCTGACGGCTCGCCCATGTTGGTTCGCACAGCACTCGGCCTGATTAACCAGATGTTAGACGAGGTGCTCGCCGAGCAGGAGGGCGAGTTCGACGCCGACACACGCTGGGCGATCGCTTGGTTTGACCAGTTCGGCATGGAGCAAGGCCCGTTCGGGGTCGCGGAGACTCTTTCCAAGGCGAAGAACACAGCTGTGAACGGACTGGTGGATGCGGGAATCCTGGAAGCCAAGGCAGGCAAGGTCCGCTTATTGAAACGTGATGAGCTTATGGAAGACTGGGACCCTGCGAGGGACAAACGGTTCACCGGATGGGAGGCGGCGCAGTACCTTATCCAGGCGCTCGACCAGCAGGGAGAGCAGGGCGCGGCCGCCCTCCTCCGCAAGTTGGGCGGTGGCCATGGGGAAACGGCGCGGGACCTCTCCTATCGCCTCTACAATATCTGCGAGCGCAAAGGCTGGGCGCGGGAGGCCCTCGCCTACAACAGCCTCGTCATTGCCTGGCCAGAGATAACGAGACTCGCGCATGCTGCCGCCGCGGAAGGCTACGGACCTCAGACTGGTCTGTTCGAAAACGAATAGGTGAGGAGATATGGCTAAGACCAACAGAGACCGGATAGATGAAGGCCTTCTTCTGCTGACCAAGGGGCTCTTCCCTTTCGTCGAGCGGGAGATGAGGTCTGTCTATGGTAAGGGGTGGGAGCACGAAGCTTCAAAGACGTTCACCGACGCTGCCGACGCTGGCAAGAAGCTCAACTGGAAAGACCCTCAGGTCATCCTGATCATCATGTCCAAGAAATGGAATGACGTTTTCAAGAGAACCCTTGGCTTCGCGGAACGCAATCTCGTAAGCGAACTGAGGGATGTCCGAAACAGTTGGGCTCATCAGGAAAGCTTCAGTACAGACGATACCTACCGCGCCTTGGACAGCATGGCGCGGTTGCTCAACGCCGTTTCTGCAGCGGAAGCGGATCAGATCGAGAAGATGAAGATGGAACTGCTACGCCTCCGTTTTGAGGAGCAGCGCCGTAGTGAGGATCGTAAGTCTGCTCCCGTAGAAGGGAGACCGGCGGAGAACTTAAAGCCCTGGCGAGAAATCGTAACCCCGCACCCCGATGTTGCCTCAGGCAAGTATCAACAGGCTGAGTTCGCAGCCGACCTCTGGCAGGTCTACCTTGGCGAGGGCTCAGACGAGTACAGGGATCCGACGATGTTCTTCCACCGCACGTTCCTAACCGAAGGCCTGAAACAGCTCCTGAAGAACTCCATACTGCGGCTCGGGGGGAATGGTGGGGACCCCGTAGTTGAGCTTCAGACCAACTTCGGAGGTGGCAAGACGCACTCTCAGCTCGCGCTCTTTCACCTCTTTTCCGGGGCCCCTGCCTCGGAGTTGCCAGGAGTAGAGGACTTGCTAAAGGATGCCGAGGCGACCGTGCCCACCGGAGTGCGTAGGGCAGTCTTCGTCGGCACCAAAATCTCCCCGGGCCAGGTCCACAAGAAGCCCGATGGTACTAAGATTCGCACCCTCTGGGGAGAGGTTGCATGGCAGCTCGGCGGCAAGGAAGGATACGAGCTGGTAAAGGAAGCCGATGAGACATCGACAAATCCGGGGGATGCTCTGAGGGAGCTGTTCAACAAATACTCCCCCTGTTTGATTCTCATCGACGAATGGGTGGCTTACGCGAGGCAGCTTCACGAGGACAGCACTCTTCCAGCCGGGACATTCGAGACGCAGTTCACCTTTGCCCAGGCCCTCACAGAAGCAGTCAAGGCAGCCAAAGATACGATGCTGGTCGTGAGCATCCCGGCCTCGGAGAGCCCGAGCCCCCATGACGATGATGGGAAGGTCTCTGATATCGAGGTTGGAGGGGAACGGGGCAGGGCTGCGCTATCAAGGCTCAAGAATGCGATAGGGCGGGTCGAGGCCTCCTGGAGGCCAGCGAGTTCGGAAGAAGGCTTCGAGATCGTGCGGCGGCGGCTGTTCGAACCCATTACTGACTCATCTCTGTTTGTTTCACGCGACCAGGTCGCCCGGGCCTTCTCGGAAATGTACGGCAGCCAGCAGCAAGAGTTTCCAAACCCTTGCCGTGAGGCTAACTATGAGCGGCGAATGAAAGCTGCGTACCCCATCCACCCTGAGCTATTCGACAGGCTCTTCGAGGACTGGTCAACACTCGAGAAGTTCCAGCGGACGCGTGGGGTTCTGAGGTTGATGGCAGCTGTCATCAACAGCTTGTGGGAACGACAGGACAACAGCCTTCTCATCATGCCCGCGAGTGTTCCCATGGAGGATCAGCGAGTGGGCTTCGAGCTCAAGCGCTACCTCGAGGAGGGGTGGGACGCTGTAATCGAAAAAGATGTCGATGGGCAGAACTCCCTGCCCATGGAACTTGACCGCGAGAACCCCAACCTTGGGCGGTACTCAGCATGCCGGAAGGTAGCTCGTGCCATCTACATGGGGTCAGCGCCGGTGCAGCGTGCCGCGAACCTCGGTATTGATGACCGGCAGGTGAAGCTGGGCTGCGTACAGCCTGGCGAAAGCGCGGCGACCTTTGGGGACGCGCTTCGCCGCCTGACAGACAGGGCCACATACCTCTATGTGGACAGTCATGGTCATCGCTATTGGTACTCCACGCAGCCTACCGTTAACCGTCTTGCGGAAGACAGGGCGAGCCAGCTGCATGAAGCAGATGTGACAGAGGAGATAAGCCGGCGGCTCAGGCGGCATGCTGGGTCAAGGGGTGACTTCGCTAAAGTGCACGCGTGCGCCCCGAGCGGCGATATCCCGGACGAGAAGGAAGCGCGTCTTGTTATTCTAGGCCCGGAGTACCCACATACCACCAAGGAGAAGAAAAGCCCAGCGCGAGAGGCTGCGGCGGCAATACTCGAGTCCAGGGGTAACAGTCCGCGGACTTACAGGAACACTCTTGTCTTTCTCGCACCCGACAAGACTCGTTTGCAGGACCTCGACGAAGCGACATACCAATACCTCGCCTGGCAGTCGATATACAAAGACCGCGAGGAGCTCAACCTGAACGCCTTCCAGACGCGCCAGGCTGAAACGAAGTACCAGAACGCGGACATGACCGTCGAGGCGCGGATACCCGAAACGTTCCAGTGGCTGCTGGTACCGGAACAGGCTGACCCGACCGGCAGTATCGAGTGGAGCGAGACGCGCCAGCAAGGTCAGGATCCCTTGGCTGTTCGCGCTTCGAAGAAGTTGAAGAACGAGGAGCTTCTTCTGGTACAGCTTGGCGGTATTCGGCTGCGCCACGAACTGGATCGTATCCCGCTCTGGCGCGGCGACCATGTTGGAATCAAGCAGCTCTTGGAGGATTTCGCGACTTACTTATACCTGCCGCGGTTACGCTCAGAGGACGTACTCATCGATGCAATCAGAGACGGCGTGGGAAGTCTGATGTGGGAGACGGACACTTTTGCCTACGCCGAAGCGCGGGATGATAAGAAGAAGAGGTACAAAGGCCTGGTGGCGGGCCAGAGCGCCAGAATCCTTGTCGAAAACGAAACATTAGTGGTCAAGCCAGACGTGGCCGCTCTTCAGTTGAGAGCCGAGAAGGCGGTTATTGAACCACCGCCGGGACCAATGCCACCAGGGGGCACACTAGGTTCAGTCGTTGTAGGCCCGCCAGGTCAAGAAGTGATAATCGAGGAGATCGCTAGAAGGTTCCACGGCGCCGTTAGACTTGACCCGCTCCGTATGAGCCGCGACGTTGGCAGCATCGCGGATGAAGTGATTCAACACCTCACGAGTCTCCTGGGCTCAAACGTCGAGGTAACACTCGAAATCCAAGCAGATATTCCGGACGGGGTCCCCGAGAAGACAATACGAGACGTGACCGAGAACTGCCGCACCCTGAAGTTTGAAAGCTACGGGTTTGAGAAAGAATGAGGGACATCAAATGGAGAAGGAAACCGTCAATCACCTTGACTTAATACAGGGCATAATAAATCGACTCGGGCGTAACTCTTTCGCATATAAAGGTTGGGCGATCACCATCATTTCTGCGATATTCGCTCTTGCTGTGACCAAAAATGTTCGGCCTTTGTATTTCCTGATTGCCTTAGTGCCAGCATTGTTATTCTGGGGTTTGGATGCTTACTACTTGCGGCAAGAGCATCTTTTCCGCGCTCTGTATGATGAAGTCAGGAAAAACGAGTCGAGTGCTTTGCCCGATGGTATTTTCTCTATGAAAACCGAGCCATTTGTCGAATCAACAAGAAGCTGGATAAGTCTCTGTTTTTCAAAATCAGTTTTATTTCTATACTGTCCGCTTGCTGTAATCGTGATAGCAGTAACAATCGTAGCTTATGTTGTTAAGAAGTGATTGGTGATTTGAGATGAAAAAGAAGGTCTTCGTAAGTTTTGATTTTGAAAATGATAAGGCCTTGAAAGAATTTATTGTTGGCCAGTCAAGAAATCCCGATTCGCCCTTCGAAGTAATGGACTGGTCAATGAAAGAAGCTGCACCTGAAAGTGACTGGGAAGCTGAAGCTCGGCACCGGATATACATGTCTGACGTTGTGCTCGTTATGGTGGGCAGAAGTACATACAGAGCGCCAGGCGTAAGGAAAGAAGTAAGGATGGCGAATGCAATGAAGAAGCCCATCCACCAGATAGTTGGATATCAAGGCACAAATCCCACCCCCGTGCCGAATGCGGGACCCCTTATTCAATGGAACTGGCCAAATCTCAAACGCCTGCTGAGCTAGTTGTCATAAGAAGAGAGCTGGCCGGGAAAAACTGGACAGGGGCTTAGGTGGTAAACTGCTCCCAATCTGAAGACAGAAAGGAGCAGTGAATATGCCAAAAAGACCGAGAAGAAACCACGGACCGGCGTTCAAGGCCAGGGTGGCCCTGGAGGCGATCAAGGAAGAGCAGACCCTTGTCCAATTAGCCGAGCGGTTCGACGTGCATCCG
>PHEX01000049.1 GCA_002843005.1 Candidatus Anoxymicrobium japonicum
GGCGAAACACTATGGGGCGCCGGCCAGCGTCGCTACGCTCCGGAAGTGTCCAGACAAGATGAGATTCAGTGTCCAGTCAGGTGAGAATGCACGTTGGTAGCGGGGGTCGGATTTGAACCGACGACCTCTGGGTTATGAGCCCAGCGAGCTTCCAGACTGCTCCACCCCGCACCGCTTTCTTTCAAGTCCTTATTGTGTTCCATCGAAACCTAAAAATCAACCGCCCCGGCGAACTTAACAGTATTGGTCACTTGTTGACAATCCCAACTACAACCTCATATGACAACATTACTAATATCACCTTGACAGTAATTAAATATAATCACAATAATTAACAATAACTATTGACCACAACGCCCAAAAGCAGGATAATGCTAGGTTGCCAATAGTTGAATCTGGTAAATGGCTGGCGTTGCGCGCGCGTCACTCGATCGCGACGTGATTGAAACAGCCCAACGCGCAAACAGGCGGCATGATGAGAGCAAGCAAAAAAATGGCGAGAAACACGGTTGCGGCGGCGCTCGCTATGTGCGCGGCGATTATGCTCGTCGCGGCGCCGGTGGGCCTTCACGCCCAACCTGCCGGTGACATTGCCTCAAAAAGCCAGCAAGCCGCGCAAGTCGCTCAAGAAATCAATGCCCTCGACAAAGAAATGTCAGTGCAAACCGAGGCGTATAACCGTGTCAAGATAGACCTCGACGCTATCACCGATAAAGTCGAAGTTACTCAGAAACGCCTCTCCGAAATACAGCAATCACTCAAAACGCGCCGAAATCTGCTGAACGGCCGAGCGGCCTCAATGTACAAAAACGGTCGAACATCCATGCTGGAGGTTCTTCTCAAGACCAAGGACTTCTCCGAGTTCCTGGAACGCGCGGATTACATGTCCAGGGTGGCGCGCAACGACGCTGAACTCGTCGATCGCATCAAGAGCACGCGCGATTCCGTGCAGTTGCTCGATCGCCAACTGAATGAACAGCGCCGCCAGCAGCAAGGCCTGGTCGAGCAGTCCGAGGCCAAAAGAATACAGGTGGAGACAAAGCTCGGCGAGCGCCAGACCCTGCTCAACGGCTTGAATCAGGACATTCAGCGCATGCTCGCGAGTGAGCAGCAGGCCCAGCGGGCGGGCGATGAAGCCCTGAACCATCAAGCCGAAGATTACCTGTCCACAATCCCGAATGGCGCCGTCGCGAAGGCCGGGTTGCGATACCTGGGCGTTGTTTACCACTGGGCGGGAGCGGGCCCTGGCAAGTGTCCAACCGGTGTGCACAGTATCTGTTTTGACTGCTCCGGTTTGACCATGTACGTGTACAAGCTCTACGGCATCGACATCCCGCACAACGCCGCGATGCAGTTCAACCGTGGCATCAAGATCCCGCTCTCGCAGGCGCGCCCCGGCGATCTGGTATACTTCGGCTCACCCCCTCATCACTGCGGGATGTACCTCGGAAACGACATGTTCCTGCACGCCCCGCAAACTGGAGACGTGGTAAAAGTGAGCAGGCTCTCGAGCAGACACGATGTAGAGGGACTCTGCCGGTTCAGCAAATAGCGCGATAGCGCGATTTATCCTGCTCATTTAACTTTGGGGTCTTTTTTTTAAAGTCGATCGTCCGTCCAGAGGGGTCAGACGCCGTCTACCGCTCCGTCTACCGCAACCAGGGGTCAGGTACCGTCTACCGCTGCGCGGTAGACGGTGCCTGACCCCAAAGTTAAATTTGCGGTAACATACTCTCGTTATGCAAAGACGATTGAACCTATGTAACAAAAGAACAGTCATAGCCGCGCTTCTCCTGTTGCTCTGCTGGATCACATTCGTGGCGGGTTGCGGCGCGAAGAAGCCCGCGAAGACCACGCCCGGCGATAGCGGAGCGAGCTTCAAGTTCATCGTATGCGGAGACCCCCAGAACAATTACGAAGTTTTCGATCGCGTGCTCGAGGCGGCCAAATCCGTAGATTTTCTGATAATCGCGGGTGACCTCACGGGCGGCGGCACACCAACCGAGTTTCAGAACTTCATGAACAAGATGAAAGCGAGCAATGTGCGCTACTACTGCGTCCCGGGCAACCACGACGTCGCGACATCAAATGTGAGCTACGCGAGCTATGTGGGCCAGACTCACGGTTCATTTGATTTCAAAAACTGTCACTTTCTCCTGATCGACAACAGCGTTCCGAGCCTCGGCTTCTCCCCGGGGATGCGCGCGTGGGCCGCAGCGGATCTGAAGGCCGCAAAAGCGAAAGGTTTCGAGCACACGTTCGCTGTAGCGCACGTGCCGCCTCGCTACCCCTATTCTTCAAAAGCTTCAAGAGAACAAATCGCCGGTATAAACGCGAACGAGAATCTCGCTCCGGTGCTGTCCGCCGGCGGGGTCGAGGAACTGTTCTGCGGACACCTCCATAGATATGAAAAAGAAAAGGAAGGCAACCTGCTGATTACGATCACCGGCGGAGCGGGCGGGCCGCTTCTTGGAATGGACGGTTTCCACCACTACGTGCTGGTTGAGATAAACGGGCGGCGGCGGATCCAAACTGTTGTCAAAATATAATCACACCGGGAGACAAAAGTAGATGGGCAGGAAAAAAGACATCAAGAAACTCCTCGAAGAGGTTTTCGGAAAATACCCCGGCTGCAAGCTGATAGAGCCACTCAAGAGTGGCGCGTGCCTTCAGGCCACTGTCGAAGGCAAGGATTATTCGATCGAAAAGGTCGAGCGCGAGATTGTCATCTCACAGGGAGCGCACGAGAACCCCGACCTGTCCGTCGAGCTGAACCGCGCGGCGTGCGAGTATATGGCCGCCTCTGAGAAGCTCGAGGACTTTGTGATCAGGGCGCGCGAGTGCATCAACCAGACCCACGATGACTGTGTAATGACCTACGAGGTCAACGCGGGAATTCCGCGGATGCTCCTCCGTGGATACCTCGATTTCGCGCGGACACTTCGAATAGTCTGACGCTGACGCGCCGCTATTTCGCCTGCTGCGCCAGTTGCTTGAGCACACCACTCAACTGATTCAGGATATTTCCGTATCCCGCCCAGTCCCCGCTCTTTTGCGCATCCACAGCTTTGTTGTAAAGATCAAGCGCCTGCGTAGCCAGGCTTTGCATGGCCGGCGACGGAGTGACAGGCGTTTTGGATGTGGTCGATGGTGGCGGCGCGGCGCCGAACGCGCGCAGAACCGCCTTGTCCAGTGAATCCTCCATGATGACGTTCTGGTTATAGACAACGATAACCCTCTTGACCTGCGGGATCTTTATCTGTGTCGCCTGCAGGTACAGCGGCTCGACATATAGGAGTGAGCCCTCTATCGGAATAACCAGGAGATTCCCGCGTATGACTTCCGAACCCGCCTGCCGCCAGAGAGACAACTGCTTTGATATCTCCGGATCCTGCTCTATCCGTCCCTCGACCTGTTCAGGGCCGTATATCAACTTGCCCGACGGGAAGATGAAATTCACCAGCTCCCCGTAGTGCCCGTTGTCCATCCGCGCGCCGAGCCACGATATCATGTTCTGCTTGTTGTGAGGCGCGAACGGGATGAGCAGAACCATCTCCTCGGAACTCTCTCCGGGCAACTTCAGAATAATGTAATACGGTTGCATCATCTGGCGCTGGTTGTTGTACTGCTCTTGCGGGAAATCCCACTGGTCCTCGCGGTTATAGAACTGATTCGGGCTGACCATGTGGAACGTCTGAAGAACGTTGGCCTGCGCCAAGAAAAGATCCTCGGGATAGCGCAGGTGTTTCTTGATGTCGGGAGGCATGGCGTCAAACGGCTTGAATATCTGCGGGAATATCTTCTGATACGTTTCTACCACCGGGTCACTGGAATCGATCACGTAAAGCGAGACATCTCCCTCGTACGCGTCTATGACAGCTTTGACGGAGTTTCTCACGTAGTTGCCCATGCCCGCTGTGGGCTCGGAATACGGGTACTTGTCAGTGGTGGTATAGCAATCCACCACCCAGACCAGCTTGCCCGCGTCCGTGACCACGAGGTAAGGGTCTCCGTCAACTTTGAGAAACGGCGCGCACTTGCTGATGCGGTTAGAGATGCTACGGTAGTACATTATCTGAGATTTACCGCGCACCTGCCCGCTGAGGATGAGGTTGACGTCCCTGAACCTGATCGAGTACAGCAACTTGCGCCAGAAGGATTTGACCTTTATCCCGCCTGTGCCTTTATAGACAGCGCGCACTTCCTTGTCTCCCTGCGGGCGATCGAACTCTCTCTCGGTTGTGTTCGTCACGACGTAGTCGTTGGAGAGTTCGCCGAAATAGATCTGCGGCGTCTTTATCTGTATGTTGGTAGGCCCTGCGGGAGGAATATCCTTGATGATGAAATCCGGGTTGCCCTCCGATGTGACATCGTTGCTCGGGGACATGACGGCGCCGTAGCCGTGGGTATAGACAAGCGTATCGTTGACCCAGGTGCGCGCCGACTCGGGCAGTTGCTCCTGAACCATCTCGCGCGCGCTGATCATCGTCTGACGGTAATCGTTGTTGACCGTGTAACGATCCACGTCCACGTCGTTGAACTTGTAGTACTGCCTGATGGATTGCATCTGCCCAAAAGTGTTGAGAATCGGGCGCGGATCCCATAGCCTTATGTTTTGAATGGTCGCCCTGTTCTTCTGGATAACGGTATCGTTCAAGTTATATTCGGCCGGGTAATCCTTCGTCTGCACGTTATTGATCTTATAGGCATCGCGCGTCGCGTCGATATGCCGCTTGAGGTAGGGCTTCTCACGACTGCTCTCGGCGGGCTTCACGCGCCAGGACTGCACGATCGCCGGATAAATAGTGCCGCCAAGAAGCGCCACAACGATCAGCGAACCGACGACTATGACCGGAAGCAGCCAGCTGCGCGCGCGTACGTTTACCAGCAGCACGACAGCCGCGCCGAGCGCGAGCGCCAGCATTACCCACAGCGCCGGAATCAGGGCCCTGGCATCCGCGTAACCGACGCCGTAAACGACGCCCCCTTTGGAGAAGAGCAGCTCGTACATATTCAGCCGGTATGAGTACGCCTTGACCACGAATACCGCGGCCATCAGCACAGAGAGATGCGCCAGGACATGGGACGAGAACATGTCCCAGCCGCCCTTTAGCCTTATGCCGCCTTCAAAGACGTAGATAATCGCGGTAACGACCAGCACAAACATGAACGCGCCAATGAGCCAGTCGGCGAGCGCGCGGTGGAACGGGTAGGAGAACACGTAATACCCGATATCTTTGCCGAACACCGGGTCGGTCTTGTTGAACGCCGAAGGGTTGAGCCACTTCAGAATGATGTCCCACTTGCCCCCCCAACCTGAGCCGGCAATGAGCGCCGCGACGCCCGAGAAGATCACGAGCCCGACGCTCACGAGTTTCTTCCAGGCGCCCTTTGCCTTTTCGATTATCTCCTCCAACGGCGAACCCGCCAGCTCGAACTTCTGCTCGGGGGATATCTTTCGCGCAAGGAAGATGTTCCCGTAGAGAAGAACAAAAAAGGCCAGACTGAAGGCCACTACCGAGAGTATCTTCGCCACCAGCGTCTTATAAAACAGGTTCTGGAATCCCACATGGTTATACCAGAGCGCGTCCGTATAAAACTTCGAGAGTGGCTCTATTACGAGCACTATGAACAGCAACAGAAACACGAGGGCGAGCAACGTTATGCGCCCTCTTGTGAACTTGCCCTTTAACTGCTCGCGCAGGCCCGCAGCGCCTGAGTCGCGCAGTTCCTGCAGCCTCTTGCTGAAGTCCTCGATATTTTGTGGTCCTACTGACATATCACTCCTTACCTAACAGCCGCCTGTACGTTTCTACGATGCGTGGCATGGCAACTCCTGCCTGCTCAAGAATTGTAACATCCGCGAGATCGTCGCGGGCGGTAGGCGCAACATTAACGAAAATCAGATGCGCCCGGTTGCGATGAACGCACTCTGGCAATGAGGCCGCCGGGAACACATCGAGGCCGCAACCGATGACAAGCATCAGATCGCAGCGCTCCGCGAGCTCCACCGTGCGCTGGAGGACGGAAGCGTTCAAGGGCTCGCCGAAGAGTATGATATCCGGTTTGATGACCCCTTTGCACTCCTTGCACACCGGGATTCCCTCGCGCAATGCGCACTCTTTTATCTCCTCATACGTGTAGTTCGCGCCACAACTCAAGCACGTGCCTGTGCGATAAGTGCCGTGCAGTTCGAGAACATCGGTCGTTCCGGCGCGCTGGTGCAGGTTGTCGATGTTCTGGGTTATGACCGCCTCGCATTTGCCAGAGCCCTCGAGTTCGAAGAGGGCCAGGTGGGCCGGGTTGGGTTCCGCCGTCTCCAACATGGGATTCAACTCCGAGGCCATCTCCCAGAATTTGGTGGGGTCGTTGACGAACGACTCGAAGGTCGCGCAAGCCATAGGATCGTATCGCGTCCAGAGTCCCCCGGCCGAGCGAAAGTCTGGAATGCCTGACTCGGTCGAGATGCCCGCGCCGGTAAGGGCGACAACCGTGCCCGCCCCGTCAATCAGCCTTGCCGCTCGCTCTATCTCTTCACTCAAGGTTAGATCCTCACGCAAATCTGCATACATAGGGGTCAGGCACCGTCTACCTTTCCGTCTACCTCAAAAAAGCATGTGTCTTTCAAATGTCCGGATAGATGGGAAACCGGCTAATGAGATCCGCGGCCTCGGCGCGCACCGCATCCAGCGTGGACTCGTCGTCGCCGCTCTTGAGGGCTCTGGAGATCAAGTCACCCAGAACTTCCATGTCATCGGGCTTCATGCCGCGGGTGGTGACCGCCGGTGTGCCGATGCGTATGCCGCTCGTCACGGTTGGTGGTGTCTCGTCGTAGGGGATCTCGTTCATGTTGACGTTGATGCCGACTGAGTCCAGGATGTCCTGCGCCTCCTTGCCGCTTACGCCGGCCGGGCGCAGGTCAACCAGAAACAGGTGCGTGTCGGTGCCACCCGACACGATTCTGAACCCTTCCGATGCGATTCTCCGGCATAGAGCCCGCGAGTTCGCCACTATCGTTTCGGCGTAGCGCTTGAACTCAGGCGCCATCGCTTCCTTGAAGCAGACCGCCTTCGCGGCAATGACGTGCATGAGCGGGCCGCCCTGAATGCCGGGGAACACGCTCGAGTCGAGCCTCTCGCGGTACTCGTCGGTCGTGAGAACGAACCCTCCGCGCGGGCCGCGGAGCGTCTTGTGTGTGGTCCCTGTCACGAAGTCCGCGTGCGGCACTGGGTCGGGGTGGACGCCGCCGACAACGAGCCCGCCGAAGTGCGCCATGTCAACCATGAGCAGGGCGCCAACCTCGTCGGCGATCGACCTGAATGCGGCAAAGTCGATGGTCCTCGGATACGCGCTCGCCCCCGCTACTATGATGCGCGGCTTCTCGAGGCGCGCGAGTGCGGCAATCCGGTCGTAGTCCAGGAGCTCGGTCTTCCTGTCAACGCCGTAATGGACGACCTTGTAAAGCATCCCCGAGAAGTTCGCGGCCGAACCGTGCGTGAGGTGCCCGCCGCAGCGAAGGTCCATCGCCAGAAGGGTCTCTCCGGGTTTGATCGCGGCCTGGTACGCGGCCATGTTGGCCTGAGCGCCCGCGTGCGGCTGCACGTTCGCGTGCTCACAGCCAAAAAGCTCTTTCGCACGCTCGACGGCAAGCGCCTCCGCGATATCCGCGGGCTCGCAACCGGAGTAATACCGCCTTCCGGGGTAACCCTCGGCGTACTTGTTGGTGAGTACCGACGCCTGCGCCTCGAGAACAGCGCGCGAGGTGTAATTCTCGCTCGCTATGAGGTTGATCTTGTCGCGCTCCCTGTTCAGCTCGAGACTCAAGGATCGGAATATCTCCGGGTCGAATCTCGCCAGCGCCCAATCGCTCATCCGTGAATACAGGTCAACTCTCCCTTCCGTACTTGCGCTCAATCTCGCGAATCTTCTCGAGCCGTCTCAAGTGGCGCGCGCCGGGCGCGTCATCCCCATCAAAATCTGTCTCGAGGAAAACTTTACACGCATTCATCGCTTCCTGTGCAGAGAGGATGCGCGAGCCCACTGTTATCACGTTTGCGTCGTTGTGCGCTCGACAGTACTTCGCGGTGTAAAGCTCGTTGCATGCCGCCGCCCTCACGCCCGGAACCTTGTTGGCGGCTATCGCCATCCCGGCGCCGGTTCCGCACACAAGAACGCCCCTCGCGGTTTCACTCATACTGACAGCCTCAGCCACCGCCAGCGCGATATCAGGGTAGTCGCACGATTCCTCGCTGCGGATCCCCAGGTCGTTCACGGCATAGCCCGCCTCGAGAAGCGAAGCCTTTAGAAATTCTTTGAGCTGAAAGCCGGCGTGATCACTTCCGAGGAAAATAATCCGCCCGCCGGTTATGTCATATCTGTTCATCATGACTCCACTATCGCCAGTCAGCCGAAAACACAAAACTCACATCAAATTTTAACACGACTTCCTTGAGCCGCGTCTCGACCCCGCGGTGATCGAGAACAACATGCGGGTGCCCTGGCTCGAAGGTCCCGGGGTCTGGCCCTTCGATGAGCCGGGGGGAGCCCGCGCCGGACGGGGAGCCCGCGAAGGCGTAAGCCCGGACTTCTCTGAATCGAATAGCGCAACGCGCGATTAACTCGCCGGCCGGCCCATCTTTGGAACGCCGGCGGCGCGAGAGGGGGTGACGCCTGCCCGGAGGTGTGACCTTCGTCTTGGGGAGAGGGAAAGTACAGAACTTTGTGGGCTTAGTGGCTTAGTGCCCCATTCCATAAATACGGTAACGTATCGAGAGCGTCGATGCGCCGTTCCTGCAAGGCGCGCGACCGAGTCGTACTCGGTGAGTACGGCGAGGAAGCGGAACGCAGCAGGCGCGGATGCAGCGGCGTTCGAATGCGAGCGTATTTATGGAAAGGGGCACTTAGCTTACGATTGTGAAGAATGGGAAAACATTTTTTCATTTTCAAACACATCAATCAAGAATAATCAACCATTTTCTCTTGTGCGCAAACAATGACTATGCCTGCTCTTTGTGGACAAACGAAAATGCCAATGTTGCTGAAGCGATTTGGGAAAGGAGGTTGATGATGAAGCAGGATCAAATATCGGAGAGGATCGTGGCCGCGCCCGGCGCTTCAGATGCCCCGGTACAAGCGCCTGCGCGCCCGGAGGCGCCTGTCGCCCCCACTCCGAGTGTTCCCACCGGTGAAAGCGCGCCTCTTCTCAAGCCGTTGCTCGAACGACCGCTCGAGGGCGAGCTTCCGGACATAACCGAAGTTGATTAGAGCCCAATCAGAGGTTGAGTTTGAATGTGATGGAACATCCGACGAGTTCTGGCGCGGTAAATTTCCCCGTTGGCGGACAGGAGGAGCATGTCTTTATCTGGATAACTCCAGGCAGAGCTGATCGCGCCTGGCCGCAGCCCTCTGACCCTCTGGAATTGTACGAGGAAGGGTCCCTTGAAAACATCCCCAACGAATTTTCGATCGGCTTTTCCAGTTGGCGCGAGGAGGCGCGCGAGGAGGAGCTTCTATCACAAGCGATTGAGGACCAGTGCTACGCGGAAGGTGGCTTCGTGAAGCGCCTCACGAAGCCCTCCGATTTCGAGCAAACGCGCGCAATTTTCAATTCTACAGGGGATTGCCTTTCTGTCGAAGGGGCGGGGCTTAACCACCTGATCTGCGACCTTGCGACGGGCGAGCGAGTAGAGCCCAGCTTTATGGTTAATTCCTCATCAAAACTCAAGGGAATCCTTGGGCGCGCCCTCACACGAATTGACGAAGACAGCAAAGGATTTTTCGTGACCACACACCCCGGATCAATCCCGCGCTTCGGCCATCGTGAGCCCTTCCGTCTGTTCCGCCACATTAATATTTACAGCCCTGTCCAACTCGACGACACGGAGATGGATGAGTTTTCAAGCGCGCTTGTCTCCCTCATAACGTTGCTGGGTTCCGGTGGTCTGGGGCCTTCAGGATTTTGCGTGTCGCCAACTGCCGCAGCCACGGTTACGCGCCGCGTAAGACGGAACTGGTTCGCCCCTCCATACATCGTCGCCGAGAAAATTTGCGATGTTCTTTCGGCCCCGCCCAATGTTGAAGCACGGATGCACGTGGCCCTCGACCCTGCCTGTACGCCCATGGGAAGCGCTCTTGGATTTTTTTGCGTTCAACTGCTGTATTCGATGTTCATCAACAACTGTGCTCCTCTCGGGGGAAAGAGGCTTAGCAATCCCGCGCGGGCGGCGCATACCTGGGCAAGCAGGCCTGGAACCAGGTGCGCTCTCGCAGGAGGCGGGAAAACGAACGCATGGGATCTTGCCCGAGAGTTCAGGATGAATTTGGAGAGGTTCCGTAAAGAGGTTCGCATGAGTGGCGAGCACGAAGCTCTCGCCGACCTGCTTGACCGGGGTATTCAGGCAGCGACCGCAGGGGAGAAGGAAGACGGTTTCCTCGCCACTCACTTTGAATACTATCGCAAGCGGGATCTCTACGAACGAGTTCTTCGAGAAAACTTTGGAATCACCATAGAGAGATTCAACACGCTGTGCAGGACGCTTTTCCATGCGGGCATTCCACCATACTGGCTGGAGCAAATGTCGATCGCCAGCATCGCCAAGAACATCTCAAAAAAGAGCCCATCGTCGCGCGCCAGATTTGAAGCATTTATGAAAAGGTCGAAGCTGACTAATGACGACCTCAGAGCGGCGGCCTCGTGTTTCCGGAAGATGGAGCAACTAGAACTCTCACTCGGTGTTGTGCATCCCAACCCCGACGGGCAAATTTTTCCGGACGCGGAAAAAATGTGGCGGCAATTCACGGGAGAGCACTCACAAACGACGCCTACTGCCACGCGCGCGGATGCCCGTGCCAGGCTGGTCTCCTACGCCAAATTTCTTGAGGTGGATCCCAATGGCATTGCACTGGACTGGGCCAATTCCTATTGCTGGCCGGGCAACGACGATATGCTCGAAGTCATAGTTTCGCCTATGGGAACACCCGACAGCCCGCGGACGGCGGCGGAAATGGTGCATCTGAAGTTCCGAGAGTCGGATATCGAATTCATTATGGAAGAAGTTCCATCAGCGCTTCCTTTCAGAGACGCCCTCCGTGAGGAAATGTTTTGCCTGCGATCATCGGAAGCCAGACGTAAGCGACGACGTGACGAAGGTGCTCAAATGAAGCTCTTTGACGCCTACAGAGGCTTACGCGACTGAAAAGTCGCCGGCTCGAGAATTATCAGAATGCTACTACTACTTCTCGGGAGGCGCTTCTCTCGTGTAAACGCAGTTGGTTCTTAAGATGCCATTGAGCAGATCAAGTGCGCCAACTGCGGCGCCACAGATGTCGTTGAGATAAAGAGCAACACATACGCCTTCCGCTCCTGCGAGACCATCTTCAAGTACCAGGATCCAAGCCACTCCGATGTCGACGTCCAGGTAGCCCCCCAGTTCTGCGAGGAGGGCTGCGGCAACCCCATCAAGTACCGCTACGCCATCTGCGGGAAGATTTACAGAGGATTATGGGCGTGGCCCCTCCTCTTGAACATGTAAAGAAACTCCTTTAATATGTTGATGAACAATTACTGGCAATAGATAACTATTAATTCCTTTCGTATGTTGACAAGGAATTCCTATGAAGGATTCAAAATGAGCTTGAAAGACGAGGCCACCTCATGGTGGGCAAATATGATAAAGAGGGGTCGGAGTGTAGTGTCGACCGAGGAAATGCCCGGTCAGAGGCAGAGGGAATTCCTGGCAAAGGAAGGGTTCCTGAGTAAGGGTGCCAGAGGGTTCTGGATACTCAAAAAACCCGAAGACAGCCTGGAGGATATATTCCCGATTATTTATTGGCAACTGGTAGAGAAGACGCTGTCTCGTTTTGATCACTGGTCGGTTCGAGGTCAATCCGCCCTATTGCTTCTAAACGGGAGTCAATGTGCGCAGGAGCAGCTTCTGGTTCGAACAAGAAAAAAAACAAACTGGAAATTGCAACTGCCTCTCGGCTTCAACATTTCGCTTGCCTACGATGCCGATTTCGATCAGCGGCTCATAAGAAAGATGCAAGTTGCGCAGGCGAAGATTCCGGTAGACAGACCGGAACGAGTTCTTGTCGACACTGCGAAATTACCGGTGACCCTGGAGACCAGGAACTTTGTGGCCGGCGCCGATTTCGACCCGGGAGTAATCGAAGCGATCTATGCCACCAGACCTAAGCCGGTGCTTTACAAACGCCTTATTCATCTGTCTGAGGAATCAGGCAGACCCGAGCTGGCCGTGATTCTTGCAAAAGCCATTGAAACTCACACACACTACCGGGTCATAAAACGTGCCACATCCGGCGAACAAGAACATGTGTCAAGGACAAAACCGGATTCCCCGCCGTGGGTTCTTCGCCAGGAAGACCTGTTCAACGAGTTTGAGCAGGTTCTGCGCGGGCACATGGCCCGGAAGATCAGCAGGATCAAGAGGCAACCGTTGAGAGAATTGCTGCGTCAGGCGAAAGAGCACAAGCGGTACGACACGTACCACTCAACAACCCTTGAGGGATATAGAATCACGCCCGAGGAAGTCGATGCTTTGCTGTCCGGAGTTGTCCCCGGAACGAGGAAGGACAACAGGTATTTTGAACAGGTCAGGAACCGAATGGCGATAATCGGTTACGCGGGGGCGTTCGATTTTGTCCTTGGACGAATCAAAGGAGATTTTGGCCGACCTGTGGTCGATGAGCAATTGATCAAAGATACGTACTGCCAGCTCTTCAAGCCCTCGGCTGATGCTGGAATCACTGACTATCTTGGTCTCACCATGTACCGGAATGCCATTGCATTCATCAGGGGAACGCCCTACACTCCCCCATCTCAAGAGAAAATCCCTGAGCTTATGGCAAGTTTTGTGACTTCTCTCAATGAAGTGGAGAACCCTGTTGTCAAGGCAGTCCTCGCACATTACTGGTTTGTAACGATACATCCGCATGTCGATGGCAATGGCCGAACCGCAAGACTCCTGATGGACTACCTCCTTGTTTCGTCGGGATATCCATGGGTAACGATCCGCGTCGACCAGAAAGCCCGGTATTTTGACGCTCTCAAGCAAGGTCAGGTCGCGGGTGACGTCTTGCCGTTTGGTGAGTTCATCGTGGAGTTGATAAAGACCGCCGGTTGATAATCGTCAACGGTGATAGCGCTGATCATGCTTGAACAGTTGCCGCTTCTCTTGCCTATCTCCATCGATGGATAGAATTTTAAGATACGGTGAGTGCGCGCGTCACCTGCCGCGCTCCCCGAGCGCATCCTCGAGCGCCTTGTTGATCGCGTCGCTCGGGATCGCGCCCTCACGCAAGACCTCGACACCGGCGCTGATATCGACCACGGTTGACTCCACGCCGCCGGGGCATGATCCCGCGTCAACGACGAAATCCACTGCGTCTCGAATCTCCTGCGCGAGTCCGTCTGCCGCCTGCGGCGCCGGGGCGCCGCGCGGGTTGGCGCTTGGCGCCACCAGATAGCCCGCTTCCTTGATTAGCGCCAGACAGAACGGGCTCGCCGGGATCCTTATTCCAATAGTGCCGCCAGGCTGACAGGGCAACTCCACCACCGGACGCCTTTCCATGACAAGAGTCAGCGGCCCTGGCCAGAAGCGCTCAATCAGAGCGACCGCGGCCGGGCCGTCCGCGACTCCCAGCAGGTTGGCGTCCCTCACCGAGGCGACCTGGACGGGAAGCGGCTTGTCCGGCGCCCTTTCCTTGATGCGCATGACGCGCTCGACGGCGCCGGCATCTGATGCCAGGGCCGCTATCCCGTACACTGTGTCGGTCGGAATGACGCCGATGGCGCCGCCCCGGAGCGCCTCCGCACAACGCTCTATGTCGCCGCGATCGAACTTCTCCTGATCGGTTTTAATGACGAGCACGGCTATCCCCGCCTCGCGCGCGCTATGCGCGGCCTGAGCGCCAGATCCTCGAAAACCTCGACGTCCAACCAGCCCGCGGACTCGAGCTCTTCGGCAACCACGTCGGCGTGGCTTTCGTCCACCTCGAGGGCGAGCCATCCGCCCGCGACCAAGCGCGGCGGCGCTCCGTCGATTATCCGTCTTATGACGTCCAGCCCGTCGGGGCCCGCGAAGAGCGCCTGCTCCGGCTCGAAGTCGCGAACTTCCACCGGCAGCGAATCGCGCATGGCCACCGGAATATAGGGCGGGTTGGAAAGGATAAGATCAAATGGCGCCACGCCATCGAGCGGCTCGAAGAGGTCGCCCACGCGGACGTCAACCCTGCCCTCGACGTCCGCTTTAGAGGCGTTGCGCGCGCACAGGGCGGTCGCGGCCTCGTCGCAATCGACAGCCACAAGAACGGCCCGTGGGCGCTCCACCGCGATGCTTACGGCGATGTTGCCGCAGCCCGTGCCAAGATCCAGTACGCGACACGCGGCCTCGGGTTCTTCGAGAACCTCGAGCGCCTTTTTGACCAGCACTTCCGTCTCCGGCCTCGGGATGAACACGCCGGGCGCGACCTCGAGCGTCACTCCACGAAAACCAGCTTCACCCGTGATGTACTGTAGAGGACAACCACCCGCGCGACGTGCCAGCGCCTCACGATAAGCGTTCGCTTCAGCCTCCGCGAGCGGCCTGTCGAAGTTTGTGTAGATGTCCAACCGTGAGATGCCGAGCAGGTTGGCCAGCAACAGCTCACTGTTCAGACGCGATGACGCCACACCGTGCCGCATCAGATACTCGGACGCCTTTGCGAGATACTCGACGAGATTCACGAGCCGGCGCCCTTGAGAGCCTTCGCCTTCTCATCTCCCATGAGCGCGTCGGTGATGTCGTCGAGGTCGCCCTCCAGGACGGCCTGGAGCTTGTGAACAGTCAGCCCTATCCTGTGGTCGGTGACACGGCCCTGGGGAAAATTGTATGTGCGTATCTTCTCGCTGCGCTCTCCCGTGCCCACCTGGTTGCGCCGCTGTTCGGCCTCCTCCTGCTGCTGCTTATGCCTGATGGCATCAAGCAACCTTGCCTTGAGGATGCGCAACGCCTTCTCCTTGTTCTGCAGTTGAGACTTCTCGTCCTGACAGGAGACGACCAGTCCGGTAGGCTTGTGTGTGATGCGCACGGCCGAGTCGGTCGTGTTCACCGACTGCCCGCCCGGACCCGACGAGCGAAACACGTCTACCTTGAGATCGGACGCCTCCACGGTGACGTCTTCAGCCTCGGCCTCGGGGAGTATCGCGACAGTGGCCGTCGACGTGTGGATGCGCCCACTCGACTCAGTCGCGGGCACGCGTTGCACACGGTGAACCCCCGACTCAAACTTCATGCGCGGCCAGACCTCCTTGCCCTCAAGCGAGAAGATGACCTCCTTGAAGCCACCCATGTCGGACGGGCTCGCGGAAAGCTTCTCGAGCTTCCACCGATGATTCTCCGCGCAGTGCGAGTACATGCGGAACAGGTCACCGGCAAAGAGCGCGGCCTCATCGCCGCCGGTTCCGGCTCGTATCTCGGCTATGATGTTTCTGCCGGCCATCTCGTCACGCGGCAGAAGCAATTCCTTGATCTCTTCACACAAGTCAGATTTCGCGGAAGCAAGCGTGTCGATCTCCGAACGGAGGAACTCAGCCATCTCGGCGTTCGTCTCATCGAGAAGCATCTCTTGCGCATCGGTGAGCTGACGCTCGAGCTCGAGGTAGCGATCATGGGCGGCGACCACATCTTTGAGACACGAACGCTCACGCGCGAGCTCGCGGTACTCCTTCTGGTCGGCCATCGCTTCAGGGTCGGCCATCTTGCGGTCAATCTCGTCGAATCTCTGTTTCAAAAGTTCAAGTCTCTCAAACATGCCATCAGACTTTCACGGCCACGGCAACGTCAGGGGCGCTGCCGATCGCCGCTTCGAGCGCCAAAATCGCGACCTCGAGCTGCGCCTCGTCCGGCTCGCGGGTCGTGAGCTTCTGGAGGAGCAGGCCGGGCGCCATCAACACCTTCGTTGCGCGAGAATCCTCGCGCTTTCCGGCGAACTTGATTATTTCATAGGAGAATCCGGCCACAAACGGGATCACCACCAGCCGCTCGAGCACGCGGAGCGCGAGCGCCGGCCTCCCCATGAGCGAAAACGCGAGTATGCTGACCACAAAGACAATGAGCACAAAAGCTGTTCCGCATCGCACGTGGGCCCTCGAAAACTTCGCGGCCGACTCAACTGTCATCGGCGCGCCGGACTCGTACGCGTGCACGGCCTTGTGCTCCGCCCCGTGATACATGAAAACCCGCCTTATGTCAGGGATCAAAGACATCGCCGCCAGATACAGGACGAATATCGTGATCCTGATGCCACCCTCAATCAGGTTGTAAACCACCGTGTTGTCGATGACGCCGTCGAACTGATGCGCGAGCGCCGCCGGGAGAACGACGAACAAACCAAAGAACAGGCCAAACGCTATGACCAGCGCGATCGCGATCTGCGGCGTGGAGACAGGCGCGGCGCGTTCGCCCTTTATCTTTCCGTCACAAGATTCTCGAACCACGGGTTCGTCTGCTTCACTCTCAACAACGTCTTCAAGCGATATGCCACCGCTGATGGACAACGCCTTGACACCAATAATGAGTGAATCCGCGAGCGCGAACATTCCCCTGATTGGAAACCTGTTCCATCGCGGATGCTTCCGGGCGAGGGTCAGAACCGGGTTGACATCGACAAAAATCTCACCGCAGGGACGCCGCGCCGCAAGCGCCCACCTGTCGGCGCCCCGCATGACGACACCCTCGATGACCGCCTGTCCACCGATCTGGAGTTCTTCGCGAGATCGCTCTTGATCGCTCACCAGAGGCCTTCTGTGCGCCTCAAACGCCAGGGGACTTCTCGCCCTTGCTTTCCTTGATGTTCATGTGAGACTGAAACCGCTTTTGGAAACGTTCTACGCGCCCGCCGGAATCCACGAACTTCTGCTTGCCGGTGTAGAAAGGATGGCACTTCGAGCAGATCTCGACACGCAGTTCCTCACTTGTGGAACGCGTATCAAACGATTCGCCGCAAGAGCAGGTGACTTTCGTCTCCATGTATGGCGGATGTATGTCTTTCTTCAAAGTGATCTCCAGTTCGCGTATTCGGAATTGCTCAAGAATCATAGCACAGCTAACTTGACCACTCCAGTTGACCCATTCCGCGTCTGTTACCGCGGCTCCTTCACCTGCGACAGGAACTGCTCGTTGCCATTGGTCTGCCTAATGCCATCGATCAATATCCCAATAGCGGCACTGGGATCGAGCGAGTGCAAAACCCTGCGCAGCTTCCACACGTTGGCGGCCTCCGCCGGATCCATGATCAGCTCCTCTTTGCGTGTGCCCGACTTCTCGATGTCAATTGCAGGGAAGATACGCTTGTCGGCGAGCTTGCGATCCAGATGAAGCTCCATATTGCCGGTGCCCTTGAACTCCTCGAATATAACCTCGTCCATGCGGCTGCCTGTGTCCACAAGAGCCGTCGCGATGATGGTCAAGCTACCGCCGAACTCGATGTTGCGCGCCGCGCCGAAGAATCTCTTTGGCGGGAACAAAGCGGTCGAGTCGACGCCGCCCGACAGGACGCGCCCGCTTGCCGGTGAGCTCAAGTTGTAAGCCCTGGCCAGCCTCGTGACGCTGTCCAAAAGTATCACGACGTCACGCTGGTGCTCCACGAGCCTCTTGGCCCGCTCCAGCACCAGCTCGGAAACCGCGATGTGATTATCTGAAGGCTGATCGAAAGTCGAGGAAACGACCTCTCCCGTGACCGATCGCTCCATGTCCGTAACCTCTTCCGGTCGCTCATCGACCAGCAGAACCATCAGAAAGACCTCGGGATTGTTTTCGGTGATGCTGTTCGCGATCTGCTTGAGAACGGTTGTTTTGCCCGCCTTGGGCGGCGATACTATAAGGCCTCTCTGTCCCTTGCCGATAGGCGCTATGAGATCGATGATCCGCGACGTCGTGTTGCGCGCGCGTGTTTCCAACCTGAGACGATCCTGCGGGTACAATGGCGTCAACGATTCGAACTGGCGGCGTTTCTGGGCGACGTCGGGGGCGTCCCCGTTGACAGACTCGATGCGCAGGAGAGCGTTGTACTTCTCCGAGTCCTTTGGCGGCCTTATCTGCCCACGGACTTCGTCGCCTCGCTTGAGGCGGAACCGGCGGATCTGAGACATCGACGCATAGATATCCTTCTCCGAGGGAAGGTACCCGGAAGCGCGAAGGAACCCGTACCCGTCCGAGAGGATATCGAGGATGCCCGAGCTTATGCCATCCTCCTCTTCCTCGACAGCCGCCTTGACGGGGGGAAGTGGAACGTGTTCTTTTGTAATCGGGTCTATCGGCCCGGGCGCGGCGCCGTTACCGCCGGTCGCCTCTTTTAAAATGGCGTCAATGAGATCTTTCTTTCGCAGTTTTTTGACGCCTTCGAGCTCGATAGCCGCTCCAATCTCCTGGAGCTCGGCCAGAAGCTTGCTTTCCAGCACACTTCGATCAATAACTTCCATTTCCGTTCGTACCTCCTTGAAGCACGCGCCTCTACAACGGTGCAACGTTTCCTTTCTCTCTTACAGATCCTTGATTTTTTCCCAATCCGCCAGGAACTTCTCGATACCGATATCGGTCAACGGGTGGCAAGCCATCTTCTTGAAGGTGTCGTACGGTATCGTCGCGATGTGGGCGCCCGCGAGCGCCGAATCTATGACGTGCCGCGGGTGCCGCAACGATGCCGATATCACCTCGGTCGCCACTCCGTAATTCTCATAAATCTTCATTATCTCGGAAAGCGTCTCCATGCCGTCGTTGCCCGCGTCGTCGAGCCTTCCGAGAAACGGGCTCACAAAAGACGCGCCCGCCGCGGCCGCGAGCAACGCCTGGTTCGCGGAAAAGATGAGCGTGCAGTTCGTCTTGATGTCCTCGGCCGACAACGCCTTTATCGCCTTCAAGCCCTCCAGGCACATCGGTATCTTCACGTTGACGTTGTCCGCGATGGCCGCGAGTTCGCGCGCCTCCACGATCATCCCCGCCGTCTCCATCGAAACCGCCTCGGCGCTTACCGGCCCGGCCACGATAGACGTGATCTCCGCGACGCATTCGCGGTAATTGCGGTTCTCTCTGGACGCGAGACTCGGGTTTGTCGTTACCCCGTCCAGAACTCCCCAGTCGTTGATCTCGCGAATGTGCTCAACATTCGCGGTGTCAATAAACAGCTTCAAATTTCCTCCTTCCAGCAAGCCGAAGAGTGTCTTTTTAGTTTTTAGAATCTTTGGAACTGGCAAGAACAAACAGCCTCGACGACCTCAAACTCGGGATTTGAAATAGCGTGACCGCGAAGCTTCGCAACGTAACCAGAATTAAACTTATTGTACCTGTATGTATCCTGTCAAGGCAACTTAACTTTGGGAGCAGGTCTTTTTTTTAAAGTTTAAGAGGGGTCAGGCACCGTCTACCTTTCCGTCTACCGGCACCGTCTACCGCTAAAGCGGTAGACGTTGCCTGACCCCAAAGTTAAGTCCACGTTTTACCACGGTGAAGGATCGAGGAGCTTTCCCATCAGCCGCCAACCCTGCTCAAAACGCGGGCCGCGCTTTGCGGCCTCGGCTTCATTGAAACCGGGGGCGCCCGAAGCTGAAATACCCGCGCCGCAGATGGCAAAGGGAACGGGTGAGCTGTCGTGCGTGCGCGTCTTGATAAGCGTAGGGTGGTCGGGCGCGACCATGAGCCGGTATGGGGCGCCCCGCGAAGCCAGGTGCTCGAGCACCGGCGCCACCACGCTCTCGTCAAAGCTTTCCAGCGCCTTGACTTTCTCGTGGGCGTCTCCTAAGTGTGACGCTTCGTCAGGCGCCTCGACGTGCGTGAAGACAAAGTCACCGCGCTCGAGTGCGTCAATCGCGGCGCGGCCTTTAGCCGCGTAGTCGGTGTCCAGAAAACCCGTGGCGCCCTCTACGTCGATTATGGTGAGCCCCGCGAGACGGCCTATGCCGCAAACTATATCCACCGCGCTTATGACCGCTCCAGTCACGCCGTACAGCGCCTCGAAAGACTCGAGCGCCGTTTTGCCTCCCTGGCCCCACAACCAGATCATGTCGGCGGAGATATCCCGCAGTTGAGCGAGAACGTCGCGCGATTTTTCCATCAACTCGATGACGCGCCAGGCGCGCGCGCCTCGAGGCATGTGAAGCGCCAGCGGCGCCTCTGTAATATCGTGCGGCGGTGTGCACTCTACGCTACCGTAGTCGCCTTTCACAAGCATGATATTTCGATATGACTTGCCCTGATAGAAACACGTCTCTTCGTCGTTCAGCGCCTTCAGCGCCTCGATAGCCCGCTCCGAAGCGGCCTGGCTGATGTGGCCGCAGCTGTAGTCGAGCATGCGCTCGCCATCTGTCTTTACCAGATTGCAACGGAAGGCGGTCCACCCTTTTGGAATATCTATGCCCAGGTTCGCGGCCTCGATGGGCGCGCGACCACTGTAGTTTGCTGTCGGATCGTAGCCCATGAGAGAGAGGTTGGCCACGTCGCTTCCCGGCGGGATACCGGGCGGCACTGTAGCGGCAGTGCCGATAATGCCATCGCGCGCGATCCTGTCCATGTTTGGGATGTGCGCCGCGGCAAGCGGTGTCTTTCCGCCCAGAACATCGAGGGAAAGATCAGCCGCGCCATCGGGAACGAGAACGGCTATCTTGAGTCCTGGCATGTTAGTGACTACCTCCGGCCTGCGGCAATCGCTTGCATTATCGCGTCGGCGTCCGGCTCGATGAGAGGAGGTGTCTGTGACTCAGCGATGGCGCGATCGGGATCCTTGAGGCCGTGGCCGGTGAGAACGCAGACGGCTGTGAGGCCGGACTCGATCAACCCGCTCTCTCGCGCCTTTATCAGGCCTGCGACCGACGCCGCGGACGCGGGCTCCACGAACACTCCCTCCTGTGCCGCGAGGATCTGATAGGCGTCCAGTATCTCGCGATCGCTGACCATATCGATACTACCACCTGATTCGTTCGCCGCCGCGACGGCCTGCTTCCAGGAAGCCGGGTTTCCGATGCGTATCGCGGTGGCGATCGTTTCGGGTTTCTCGATCGGGCGCCCGCGGACGATCGGCGCGGCGCCCTCTGCCTGGAAGCCCAGCATGCGAGGCAGCGCGTCGATCTTGCCGGCGTCGCGATACTCGCGGTAGCCCTTCCAGTACGCGGTAATATTGCCCGCGTTGCCTACCGGTATCGCGTGGATATCCGGGGGGCGCCCAAGCGCGTCGCATATCTCGAAGGCGCCTGTCTTCTGGCCTTCGATGCGGAAAGGGTTGACGCTGTTGACCAGGACAACGGGATGCTCGCCGGCTATCTCGCGCACCACGCGCAGCGCGTCGTCGAAGTTGCCGTTGACCGCCAGAACCTGCGCCCCGTGCATCAGCGCCTGGGAGAGCTTGCCGAGCGCGATGGCGCCCGAGGGAATGAGCACAACGCAGTTAATGCCGGCCTTCGCGGAGTACGCGGCGGCGGCGGCGCTGGTGTTGCCTGTTGACGCGCAGATGACGGTGGTCGCGCCGTCCTCGAGCGCCTTGCTGATAGCCATGGTCATGCCGCGGTCCTTGAAGGAGCCGGTCGGGTTCACGCCCTCGTACTTGAGATGCACCTCGAGATCGAGCCGCTTTGACAGATTGCGCGCGCGGATAAGCGGTGTGTTGCCCTCGAGCAAGGTAACGACCGGAGTCGCCTCGCCAACCGGGAGATACTCTCTGTACTCTTCGATTACACCACGCCATCGCCGTTGCGCATTCATTAGAAACCTGTCCACTCTCTGTGCCCCTTCTCCCCCTGCGGGAGAGGGTTTCCTCTGCGCCCCCTCGCCCCGGGGTCACCGCGGGCGAAGCGCGTGGGGTGGGAGAGGGTTGGGGCAGAACCCCCCT
>PHEX01000050.1 GCA_002843005.1 Candidatus Anoxymicrobium japonicum
CGAGGAGTGGATTGACCTCGGCATCGAGGCGTCGAAACTCAGGATGACGCTTGATAAGGAGAAGGGTTTAAGGTAGAAAAGAAGTCGGTACTCTCAAGTAGAGGAAGTTTAACTGTAGATGGCAAGGAGGTAGAGATGTACATCGTCGCGGAGAAAGTAAACGTGATCACGACAAGCATAAAAGAGGCAATGGTCGCCAGGGACAAGGGTCCTATCCAGAAGATGGTGACGACCCAGTTGGAGGGGAATCCCGAGTGCATAGACATCAACCTGGGACCCGCGACCAAGAACGGCCCCGAGATCATGCAGTGGATGGTGGAGGTTGTCGAGGAGGTCACCGATCTCCCGCTCTCGCTTGACACCATGAACATGGACGCCATGGAAGCGGGCCTCAAAGTCGGCGCCAACCCGAAGATAATCAACTCTATTTCGAGTGTGCAGGAGCGCATGGACAGGCTCATCCCGCTCGCGCTCGAGTACAAGGCGAAGTGCGTGGGGCTCTGCACCAGTGAGGCCGGCGTGCCGCGCGACGCCGAGGAGCGAGTGACCAACGGGTACAACCTGATGATGGCTTTCGAGGCGGCCGGCCTCGGCCACGACGATTACTGGATCGACCCGATCGTCCTTCCCATCGGTGTCGCGCAGGATCAGGTGCACGCGCTGCTTGACGCGACCAGGATGTTCTCAGAGCTTCCCGAGAAACCGCACCTGGTGTGCGGCCTCTCCAACGTCAGCAACAAGTGCGGGCTCACCGCCGAGAACGCCGAATTTGTGAACCGCATCTTCCTTGCGGCCCTGATGGGGCACGGCATGGACGCGGCCATCGTCGATCCGAACGATGAGAAGCTGATGGCGGTAGCGCGCATGGAGAGCCCCGAGTACGATCTTGTTCAGATCGCCGAAGGTCTCAAGGAAGGCGAGCTCGATCTGAACAACGAGCTGCAGTTGGCGATCAAGAAAACCGTAAAGCTCTTCCACGAAGAAACTCTCTTCGCCGCCTCCTACCTCGAACTCTAAACGCATAATGGGGTCAAACCAAATTATGCCTTATTGATGATGGGGGCGGGCTGTCCCGCCCTCACTTCAATTTCCTTTTCAAAACAGGTCAAGACCTCTCTGAACATCTTTATCAAGGGGTTGCTTCGCACAGATTTTGCTTACCGACGATTGGTTGATTTTCAGAAAATCAGCGAGTTCCGACATTGTGTAGCCGTATTTCACGTACGCCTTTATGATCATGTTATTGCGCTCGCGTTTATCCTTGATTTTGCCAAAGAGCTCGGGAAGTGATGGCTTTCCGTTTCTGTTTGCCAGGGCCTCGCCTGATCGATGTCAACTACACCTCCCCCGCGGGCTGGGGAAGTGTAATTGTCGCTCATCAGCCTTCAGCTAATGCTTGGGCATAGTACGACAAAAATGGCCGAAAAATATGTGAACCTGGTCGGCCGGGACTTGGCAGAAGCACATCGGAAATATTCACCTGTTGGTAGGATGGAGAGAATGAGAAGAAGTTAGCATAGCTCCACGAAAGCACAGATTCCGGCCCCAGCAGGGACCGGAATTGACACAGGGGGGTCATGTCAGCATGGATAAGCCCACCCTGCAGTGCGGGCAGTATTCAGGTTTCATGTTCAACAATCAATCGGTCTTAATTGAGATGATTACTTTCGAGAAGGTCAAAGACAGAACGCTTGGAAGGCAAAGAGCCCGATTGCGATGAACACGAATGATATACCGATACTGAAGCAAGTCAACTGACCGTTCAACAATCGTGGTAAGAATCCATTCAGGCTTTTGTGTTTTTCCGTCATCTTTTCCGTTGACCAGTCCTTGTATTTTTTCTTGAGGGGATTCCCTTGAGACTTTTCCCTCTTGAGGTAACACGGATTGAGGTAGAGTGCTTCCATGTATCTCACGTAGTACCAAATACCTAAACCCAGAGACACAGCGGCGAATAAGAGACCAAGGAGGAAAAAAACAAAGACAAGAACTTGAACTTCCCCGTTCTTGATGTCTCCAATTCGCTGTAATAACAGGGAAGACGCGACCGCGATGACAACGGCGGAGAGTCCAGTAATCCATTCTGCTATATGAACGCGGTTTTCCTCAAGACGAATAGCAACGTCCCAGCCAACCTGATTATTGTTGTTCACAAGACCACCCCTGAACAGAAGACCTTGTCCGCCATTTCCATTCTTCGTATTCCATTGTTTTATCCCCCAAATTACGGTCAGCCAGTTTCCTGCTCGACAATCTTTATTTCATCTTCAGTCAGGCCGTAAAGCTCATAGACCATCCGGTCAATCTGACGGTCAGTGGCGTCTATTTGCCGCTGAATTGAAGTCTTATCGGTTGGTGTCTTGGCGTCGGCCAGCCGCATTTTCAAAGAAAATATTTCTTCGACTAACTCAACCATGCGGTCGTGATTTACTTTGTAGTCATCATCTTCGACCTCAATCCCAGGAATTGGTATTTGCTTCGTTCTAAATATTTTTGCCTGTGCGAACGTTCTGCCTTCCTCATGTGCCCACGTTCTGTACAAATAGCTCGTTAACTTTGAATTAAGAATTCCCAGTATGTAGCGCAGATCCACGCGACCTTCCCATTCGCTTCGCAACACAATAGAATGCAACGTCTTGTCGGTTAACATGCCTGTCAATTCAAGCGAAGCAATCATTCTGTCCGATGTCTGCCGGTAGACAATCTTTCTTTGTTCTAAAATCGCAGAACTAAATCGGAAGGTATCTACCCTGGGGTCTAACAGCTCTTCGTAATTATGGCGTAGCCAATGGTCACCGAAAGTTATTTCATACCGCTTCACATCTCTTCCCTTGAGATACTGCATATCCTGTTTTTCTTGTTTCTTGCCCTCGTAAAGCACTCGGTCAGCTATTGAACCGCCCCGTTTCTTACCCCGACCCCTCGTCCAATAGTTGAGTCCCACATCCTTCACCAACGAAATATCGTCCAGTTTCACTTTGTCAGTCGTTAACTTGGAATCCAGCGGATTAACGTATTTCCAGGATAGTGACTCAAGAACGTCTTTATCCAAATCCCAACGACACATCGACGCCGGGAAAATGTCTATATCACTCACCTCACATAATTCCGCATGTCTAACACGAACTGTCGTCTGTCGCCCAAGCCGCTTCTGTAAGAATAGTAGTGCTGTAAATACATTGGGCTGACGGAAAACCTGGTTTATCCCGAAGTCCACAATCTGTGTAACGTCCGCTCTTTCAAGAACATAGCGCTTGAAATCGTTGAAATATGGACCCACTAAGAATGTATTTGGAATGATAAATCCAAACAAGCAATTAGGCTTGAGCAAATCCACGGCTCTTTGGGAGAAAGCAACATAGTTATCATTGTTCCTGATAAAGGTAGGGTAGTGAAACTCCAAATATGATTTTACTTTTATGTCGAAAACGATTCCATATGGGGGGTTCCCAATCACGGTATCGAAGCCGCCTGCTTTCACAATTTCCGGAAACTCCCCATTCCAATCGAAAGTGTTGATTCGATAGCGTTCCTCATCATCCATCAAGCTCATTTGCTTGTTGTCGTAGTAATCAGGACCGATGAGAGAATTACCACACTTGATGTTATTCCCGAGGTCAGGGAGTGCTCTTTCGTGGAACAGCTTGAGCTGGGACGTAAGTGTTTCATCGGATTCACCTTCAAGGACTTTAAGAAGCAAAGAAAGCTTTGTAACTTCAACAGCCTGCGGGTCTATGTCTACACCATAAATATTGTTAAGCAGAATGCGTTTACGTTCCCCGGTTGTAAGACGCCAATCACCGCCGAGTCCCTGGAACAACTTTGGCGAACGGCCCTTTGCCAACTTCTCAAGACCGTCCTCGACATACCGGTCGCGGTGCCAGTCGAGGAGATGCTGGAAAGCACCTATCAGAAATGAGCCAGAGCCGCAAGCCGGGTCGAGTATCTTGAGCTTGGAAGCCTGTTTCGGTGTCTTTCCTTCAAGCAGTTTCCCCACCGTGTTATCGACGATGTAGTCAACGATGAATGTCGGGGTATAGTAGACACCGCCTGCTTTTTTGACCTCCGGTTTCTCTTCCACGACTGCTCGGTGCCTCGGCGTCAGGCGGATAACCTTGCCGAGGAACTGCTCATAAACCTGGCCGAGGATGTCTGCGGGAAGAACGGAGAACTCGTACGGGCTCTCGGGATAGTAGAGCTTTCTTATTATCTCTTTCAGAGGCTTGTCGTCAACAACCATTCCGGGCGTCAGTTCGTCCGGGTATTCAGGGCGTTCTTTTTCTTCCCGGAAATGGAACAGGCCCGAGTTGTACCTGTCGTTTGCCTTCCTGAAGAGCTCGAAGAGTCTGGGGTAAACGTGGGGTCCGTTGAGAAGAGCCATGAGTGCCCCGTAAATTTCGATGCCCCGCGCCTCGCAGATTCGCAGGAAGATGATTCTGTCGATTGTCCGCTGGACGGCGTAGTTGAGCTCCCTGTGGCTCATTCCGGAATTGCGCAGAGCGATGTTGCGGGCGAGCAGGTCCCGCCAAGACTCGATTTCCTTCAGGAAAGCCTCGTCGACTTCCGCTGTTCCTTTCGGTTTCTTGGATTCCGCGTACTTGTCGAAGGAGCCTTTGAGGACGGCTTCACGGGAGAATACAGAAGCGATTTCGTCCCAGCGTTTTTCATATTCCGGGTAGGTGAAGTAGAGCGTCCGCGCTCTGGACGCTTTGTCGGTCTTTACCGGCTTGACTCGGCAATCGTAGACCGCGAGCTCTTCGAAGTCAGTCAGTAAGCTCAGTGGAAGCTTTGCCGACCACGCATAGCGCCTGAGTTGGAAGGCCGGACTTATGTCGTCTTTGAGATTGACGGAAGGCTTCTTGGCCTCAACGAAGAACTTGCGCGTTCCGCCAATGCGGAAGCAGTAGTCGGGCGCTTTTGTCGCTTCACCGACCTTGACCGCGTCTTCGACGATAACATCTTTATACTGTTCGGCATATCCCTGTTCGTTGTAGACATCCCATCCGAGGGCTTTGAAGAACGGGTCGATGAACTCAAGTCTCAGTTGTGATTCTTTGTATTGCCCGGAAAGGTACGCCTCGCGGTTCATTTCGAACCGCTCTGTCAGTTCAAGAACCTCAGATGGAACCATAGTGTTGCTTCTCCCAATCGGCCATCGCCGCTTTATTCGTTTCATATTGTACAACCGCCAAGTGATGTTTTCGAACTGCTTTAGAAGAATAGTTGACAGAGAATCACGCGTTGACTGGGGAAGTGTAATTGTCGCTCATCACTCGCCAAGTTTTTCAAGAACGAAAGCAATGTACTGGCTACGGGCATCATCGATATCTGATGAAAACATATCAAGGGCCAGATCGCTCGTGAGAAATGGTGGGAAGGGGATCAGTCCCGCGAAGGCGCGAAAGCTACTCCACCGCCATTCACCAGGATGTTGCGCAAGATTGGCTTTGACCGGGTTGAGCGCCATGTAGCGTAGAAGCTCCAGAAAGTGACTTTCGCGCGTCACCAATGGTGAGTGAAACCGACCCTGTACCACATGTCCTATCCTGTCGTGCCTGTAGTTGAACCTGGCGCAGTAAGCGCCATTGAGCAACTGCATTCCCTCCGATAGCTTACCCGTGGGCGTTTCGATAAGCAGATGATAGTGATTGCCTACCAGGCAATAAGAGTGGCAGATCCATGAGTAGGTGGAATTGACCTCGGAGAGTATTCCAAGAAAATCTCTACGATCTTGCGAGGATAGGAAGATACTCTGTTGGCCATTTCCCCTGGAATAAATATGGTGCAGTGCGCCTGGAAAACTGATTCTCGGTTGCCTCATATAATGACTATATCAGCAATACAAGCATATGACAAGCGAATATGACCCCAGACATGGCGAAATGGTTTCGAAAAACGCATATTTTGGTTTGACCCCATTATGCCTTATGCAATTATTGCGGGATGGCGCGTGTCTGGCGGTAGAGCTGGCGGAGCGGGATTTCGGCGGGGCAGATGGTTTCGCACATCCCGCAGTCCACACAACGGTCGGCCATGTCGAAGGCGCGGATCAGATGAAAGATCGGGGTGTCGGGCGGCGCGGCGCCAGGGTTTACCAGGTCGGGGTTATCCAGTGCGCACTCCTTGCAGTAGCACATCGGACAGATATTGCGGCAACCCATGCACCTGACGCAACGAGAGAAAGCGTCGAGCCAGAAGGAGAGGCGCACGGTGGGATCATCAGATGAAGCCTCAGGAAAGAACGTGGCTTGAGGATGATCACACACGCACTTGCTCGCAAGCTCCTCGGAGCATGGAACTTCAATCATGCGTAGCCGGCCGATATCGACCTGGTTGTGTTTCTCGAGCTCCACAAGCATGCGACGGTCGCACTCGCGCACCGGCACAATCAGGTTGCCTTCGAGGAGCGGCAGCAGCATGATCGCGAACGACGCCATCGGGTATCGCTTGTCCCCGACGTGGATCGACTCGATCGCCGGGTCGTCGGCGCGTGAGATGGTTTTTGGCGCGAGTTGGCCGTCACGCTCGACCAGCGCTACCGCAGTCGTCGTTTCGCCGTCCGCGAGCGCCTGTCTTACTGCTTCCGCAAGCTCGCTTTTCATAGGGATTCCTCAGATGGAGATAACGCCCACGGGGATTTGCCCGCCGAGGCGACCTGCTCGGTAAATGAGGTGATTACGTCTGAGAACCTGGCGCCTTCGGCCGCGCTGATCCACTCGAGCCTGACGCGCCGTGGATCCATGCCAATGCCGACCAGCATGTCCTTCAGCACCCTGAACCTTTCAGCGGCCGCGTAGTTGCCCTTATCGTAATGACAGTCACCGAGGTGACAGCCCGCGATGAGCACTCCGTCCGCGCCTTCCTGGAACGCCTTGAGAACGTAGTAGGGCGAAATGGCGCCCGTGCACATCACTCTGATGTCCACCACGTTGGGCGGGTATTGCAACCTGGACACGCCCGCGAGATCAGCGCCCGCGTACGAGCACCAGTTGCACAGGAACGCGAGAATCTTTACGCCTTCAGCCGAATCCCGACCCGTGTTCCCCTCGGTTTTCACTGGAGTTTTTTCTGTCACAATCACTTCACTTTCACTTTTGCCGCGCTGACCTTGAATTCCGGGATTTTCGAGACTGGATCCACGACGTTGTTTGTCAGCGTGTTGGCGGCCGCTTCGACGTAGTGGAACGGCACGAAGATGACGCCATCCGGCATCCTCTTGGTCACCATGGCTTCGATATCGATTTCGCCGCGCCGCGTACTCACGACAACATCGACGCCCGACTCGATCCCGAACTTCTCGGCGTCGGCCGGGCTGATCCAGACCTTGCCATGCGGGTCGATTTCGTTGATGCCTTTGGATTTGCGGGTCATTGTTCCGGTGTGGTACTGCCAGAGCACTCTGCCGGTGGTGAGAATCAGCGGGTACTCGGCGTCAGGCTCTTCCGCGGGCGGCTTATACTGCGCCGGACAGAACAGCCCCTTTCCCCTTGTGAACTGTTTGGTGTGCAGAATCGGCGTACCGGGGTGCTCGGCGTCAGGGCACGGCCAGTGCACGGTCGCGCCGCCGTCCAGCCTCGCGTGGCTGACGCCGCCGTATTGCGGGGTCAGGTTTGCTATCTCGTCCATGACCCCGGAGGCTTCGATTGTCGCCATCTCGTATCCCATGCGCTTCGATATTTCACCGATGATTTCGTAGTCAGTCTTCGCCTCGCCCGGAGGCTCAACGGCCTTGCGCACCATTTGAACGCGCCTGTCCGTGGTGGTGAATGTCCCATCCTTTTCGGCGAATGACGCGGACGGCAGAACGACATCGGCGCGCCTGGCCGTCTCGGTCAGAAAAATATCCTGAACCACGAGGAACTCCAGGTTGTCAAGAGCTTCGCCAGCGTGTTTCAGGTTCGGGTCGGACATCATGGGATTTTCGCCTATGACGTACATGGCCTTCAAGTCACCCCTTGACGCGGCATCCATCATTTCAGTCGCGGTTAGCCCGACTTCGGTCGGCACTGTGACGCCCCATGCGTCCTCAAAAGGCTTCCTGGCGTCGGGATCGGTTACAGAGCGGTAACCCGTCAGCACGTTGGGAAGCGCGCCCATGTCGCAGGCGCCCTGCACGTTGTTCTGCCCGCGCAACGGGTTGACGCCCGCGCCGGGCTTGCCGATATTGCCTGTCAGCATCGAGAGGTTCGCGAGTGTGACCACGTTGTCGGTGCCGGTCGTGTGCTGGGTGATGCCCATGGCGTAGATGATGGCCGCGCGTTCAGCGTTCGCGAACACGCGGGCCGCCTCGCGAATGTCGTCCGCGTCAACCCCGCATATTTCGGCGACTTTTTCGGGCGTGTACTCCTTCGCGAGCTTGACAATTTCCTCAAAACCTTCGGTGCGCTCATCCACAAAGTTTTTGTCATAAAGGTTTTCCTCGATTATCACGTTCATCATGCCGTTGATGAGGGCGACGTCCGTACCCGGCTTGTGCTGAAGGAACTTATCCGCGTAGTAGCACAGCCTGATGCGCCTGGGCTCGGCCACGATAAGCTTACAGCCGTTTTGCATGACCGCTTTCTTGACGCGAAGGCCGATGATCGGATGCGCCTCAGTGGTGTTCGAGCCTATGACCAGAATCGCCCCGGCCTCTTCAATGTCGTCTATCGCATTGGTCATCGCGCCGGAGCCAAACATTTTCGCCAGGCCCGCGACTGTTGGGGCGTGGCACAACCTGGCGCAGTGGTCGACATTGTTCGTGCTCAGAACCGCGCGCGTGAACTTCTGAATCAAGTAGTTTTCCTCGTTTGTTATTCTGGCGGAGGAGAGGATCGCGATCGAGTCGGCCCCGCTCTTACCCTTGATCTCCGAAAGCTTGCCGGTCACCAGGTCGAGCGCCTCGTCCCACCCGGTCTCGACAAGCCGGCCGTCTTTCCTGACCATCGGCTTTTTCAGTCGTTCATCGCTTCCGATGAAATCGTAGCCGAAACGGCCTTTGACGCACAGGTTGCCTTGCCCTGCGCCCACCATGAGCGGTGAAGTAACTTCCACCACCTGGTTATCGATCACGTGAAGGTCGAGCTGGCACCCGCAGCCGCAGTATGCGCAGGTCGTCCTGACTTTCCACCCTTCGAGCCCCAGCGCCTCCATCATGTCGTCTTCGGACATCTGGAAGTAGGCGCATGCGTTCCGAAGCATGTCCCGCGCGGCGACCCTGCCTTCAGCTTCGTAAGGCCTCGTCTTGAGCGCGCCTGTCGGACAGGTAGAGATACATTGCCCGCAGAACTCGCACGGCGTATCCGGCAACTGTTTCTCATAAGGGGTGCCTGGAACGGTCTTGAAACCGCGGTTGACGAACTCGTACACGCCGACACCCTGGACTTCGCGACATATCCTGACGCATCGACCGCACGTTACGCATTTGTTGTAATCGCGCGTCACAAACGGGTTCTCTTCGAGGATCTCATACTCATGTATTTTACCTTTGAAGCCGCTCTCGGTGACGCCGTAGCGGTTGGCGAGTTTCTGCAACTCGCAGCGGCCCGACTTCGCGCATCCCTGGCACTCCATTTGATGATCCGACACCAGCAGTTCAACAAGTGTTTTCCTGATGCGCTCCAGGTTTTCCGTTGTGGTGTTGACGACCATTCCCTCGGTCGCTTCCGCGTAGCACGCCGGAAGCAGACCCCTCGCCCCTTCGACCTCGACCAGGCACAGCCGGCAGGCGCCGTATGGAGTTAGCCTTGGCTCGTAGCAAAGCGTGGGGATGTCGATGCCGCTGTCCTTCGCCATGTCCAGTACCGTGGAGCCACCGGGACCGGAGCATTTTATCCCGTCAATTTCGACAGTTATCACTTCCACATCAAACCTCCAGTTGAACAACGGTCAAATGGTGTTCTCTCACTCAGCGAGAATGGACTTCGAGGGACATCTGGACATGCACATCTTGCACCTGACGCAGGCATCCACATCGATGACGTGCGGTTGCTTCTTCTCGCCGGATATCGCTTCGGTCGGACACACTTTCACGCACGCGCCGCAACCCGGGCAGATCTCCAGATCGATCGAGAGCGTGATGAGCGCGGGACACGATCCGGCAGTGCACCTGTGGTTGAGGATGTGGTCCTCATACTCGTTTCGAAAGTACCGCAAGGTTGTCAGCACAGGGTTCGGCGCGGTGCCGCCAAGCGCGCAAAGACTGGCCGCCTTGATATCGGTGGCAAGGCTTTCCAGTTTTTCGATGTCGTCTGGTTCGCCTTTTCCATCGCAGATGCGTTCGAGTATCTCGAGCATGCGCTTGGTTCCGATACGGCACGGCACGCATTTGCCACAGGACTCGTCTTGCGTGAATGAGAGAAAGTATCGGGCGAGGTCGACCATGCAAGTACTGTCATCAGCGACTATCATTCCACCCGAGCCGATGATGGCGCCAGCCGCGGTTATCTGGTCGTAGTCAACCTGGATGTCGAGTTTGCTCTCGGGCAGGCATCCGCCGGAGGGCCCGCCCATCTGAACAGCCTTGAATCGCCCGCCGTCCTTTATTCCTCCTCCAATGTCAAAGATCACCTGCTTGAGCGTGTAGCCCATGGGCACTTCCGCCAGTCCCGTGCGCCGCACTTTGCCGGCCAGACAGAACACCTTTGTTCCTTTGCTATTCTCGGTGCCCAGCGAAGAGTACGCCGCGCTGCCGTTGTTGATTATCCATGGGACGGCGGCCAGGGTCTCGACGTTGTTGATGTTGGTCGGCTTGCCCCAGAGGCCCGAGTTCGCGGGAAACGGGGGCCGTGGGCGAGGCATGCCGCGTTTGCCCTCAATTGAAGCCATCATAGCCGTCTCTTCGCCGCACACAAACGCGCCGGCGCCTTTTTTTATCTTGACGTTAAAGCTCCAGTTGGCGCCGAAGATGTTGTCTCCGAGATAACCTCTTGCGTGGCACTCCTCGATAGCGATGTCGAGTCGTTTCAGAGCGAGCGGGTACTCGGCCCGGCAGTATATGAGACCTTCTCGCGCTCCGATCGCGAACCCCGCGAGCATCATTCCTTCCAGGACGGAGTGGGGATCGCCTTCGAGCACGCTGCGATCCATGAAGGCGCCCGGATCGCCTTCGTCCGCGTTACAGATCATGTACTTGACGTCCCCCGGCGATTTCCTGGCAAATCCCCACTTCATGCCCGTGGGAAAGCCAGCGCCGCCCCTGCCCTTCAGGCCCGAGTCCGAGACCTCCTGGATGACATCCTCGGGCGTCATCGAAGTGAACGCTTTGCGAGCCGCGTCGTAGCCGCCGATGGCTATGAATTCGTCAATGCTTTCTGGATTGATCTTCCCGCAGTTGCGAAGCACGATCCTGTACTGGTTTTCGAGAAAATCTCCCTCAACCGCCGACAGGTCGTCGCTTTTTCTGACAACCCAATCCTCGATGACTTTTCCGTCTCTGACGTGCTCATCCAGCAACTGAGGGACTTTTTCCGCGGTCATGTCGCCGTATATTACAGAGCCGCCTTTGGAGTCGAATACCTCTATGATGGGCTCGATGAAGCAGTATCCCATGCAGCCCGCGATATCGAGATCAACATCGTACTCACCACTCTCGACGGTTTTCTCGAGAGCGTCCTTGACAGATTTCGCGCCCGCCGCGATCCCGCATGTTCCATACCCGAGGACGAGCTTGTACTTACGTCCGTTTTCACTCATGGCGGTCATTCCTCTTTCCCGGCGCTGGAACCGTCGGCGTATTTCTTCAGTATCTTCTTGATGCCGGTAGACTTGAGCTTGCCGTGCGTGTCGTCGCCGACAACCATGATGGGCGACAGGGCGCAGGCGCCGATGCACATGACCGACTCGAGCGTGAACTTGTTGTCCGGCGTTGTGTCGCCTTCCTTGATGCCCAGCTGGTTGCATATCTCGCCTGTGATCTGGGGTGCGCCGGCAACGTGGCAGGCGGTGCCGTGGCAGACCTTTATAAGATGCTCGCCGATGGGATTGAACCGGAACTGCGCGAAAAAGGTGGCTACGCCGTATAGCCGGCTCAACTGGCAACCGGCTCGCAGAGCCAGTTCGCGCATGATCTTTTCGTCAAGGTAGCCGTAGGCGTCCTGGGCTTCCTGGAGAATAGGGATCAGCGCGCCCTCCTCGTGGCCGTATTTCTCGATTATCTTCTCTATGGGCCTTGTGTCGTTTATGTCCGCGAACCTGTTGCGGCATGCACACTTTTCTGTCATGTTCCCTCCATATAGACATAGCTGTTTTGCGAAATTATACTAAAAAAGAGAATTGTTTGAGTTTCGAGCTTAACTTTGTCAGGTCTTTTTTTGGGTCTGGCGCCGTCTACCGCTAAAGCGGTAGACGGCGCCAGACCCCTCTGGACGGACGATCGACTTTAAAAAAAGACCTGACCCCAAAGTTAAATTGGTGATTATGGATGATATGACGTATGTCAAGCGCGATTACAGGGCAGTCATAGCGCCCGCCGGTCTCACGTGTTATGAGATAACGCTTGGGGAAAGCGATTTGTATAT
>PHEX01000051.1 GCA_002843005.1 Candidatus Anoxymicrobium japonicum
GCCCCATTCCATAAATACTCGCAAGCGAACGCCGCTGCATCCGCGCCTGCTGCGTTCCGCTTCCTCGCCGTACTCACCGAGTACGACTCGGTCGCGCGGTCTTTTAAGGAACGGCGCATCGACGCTCTCGATACGTTACCGTATTTATGGAAAGGGGCACTTAGTGACGTTGCTTTTCTGAACCTCGAGGAAGATATCGAGCTTGTCTTGTGGATTGAGTCGCTTCCTCCTGCCGCTGCTCTCGTCCATGCCTGCGCTCCTTTCCTTCCGAGGGGTATCTTCCCCCCCCTTCCTGGGAGCGTCTTCAAAGGAGGCAAACAGTAACACATGGTGATAGGATCTTGTCCGAAATGTTCAGAAACAATCCGCTGCGTGATACAATTCAACCATAGCCGGACTTAAGGAGATCTCTTTTGGACAAGGAAATAGTCTTTCTCATCGAGGAATCACCCGAAGGCGGGTTCGAGGCACGTGCACTAGGTCTCTCGATATTCACCGACGGTGAAACTCTGGAAGAGATCAAGGAGAACGTCCGAGAAGCGGTGCGCTGCCATTTCGAGGAAAACGAACAGCCTCAAGTCGTACGGCTTCACTACATAAAGGACGAGGTCATCGCAGTATGAGAATCCCCAGGGACATCGATGGGGATAAGCTCGTCACCCTCCTCTCCAGGTTTGACTACGAGATTACCCGCCAGGCAGGGAGCCATATCAGACTAACGACGTTCCGCAATGGTGAGCATCATCTGACTGTCCCGAGACACAGACCTCTTAAGGTCGGCACCCTGAACGCGGTAGTCAATGACGTTGCAGGCCACCTTGGCCTTCCTAAGGAGCAGGTTCTCAAAGAACTGCTGTCTTGAACGAACCGGTACTGACTCACGTGGTGCCAAGGCTGACGATCCCCTCGGTTCCTTGAATCAGACATCGTATGAGGTGTAGAATACAAAGCTGGTCGATATGTCTTGCGGACTATGGGAGGAGACACATGGCGGTTGTCCCTGGAAGTTGGTGCCCTATCAGGCAACCTCAGGTCCCCGGCGCAAAGGCTCTCTGTGAAGATAGTTGCGCTCTGTACATATCGTCCTCCAAGCTGCCGTCCACGCACAGTTGCGCCGTGACCGCTCTGGGAATCTACGCCCTGCAACGCATTGTAGTACCCGGACAGCTGGCAACCGAGAAAACGAACAAGCCCGCGGAACAGCCTCAGCAAACCAGGAAGAAGTAAAATGTCCAGAAAAGCCCGGTGCGGCGGAAGCGCCCTCGGCGGTCATGCGGACAAAGGCGAGTTTGGGTACATGGCGAGCGATTGCTACAAAGCCCGTCTTACTAAAGGGTTGCTTGGAGTAGACCTCGGGGAAGGTTATATCATAGAAGTGCTCAACTTCAGGCTCAAAAAAGTGTTGCGCCGTGAGCTCTTTGAGAGCTCGGAAGAAGCGCGAGAAGAGCTCGAGTACGTACGAGACGACATCAAGCTCATGACCACCGAGGAGTTCCGGGAGAAATACCTCCAACCGTCATCTTGAGACGTTGCACTCTCGATCCCTCGAGTAAACCCGTGTACGGTTCATTGGATCACCGATGCCGACAGTGTCAATAACATCAGGAAGAATAGTGAAAGATTCCGGATCCAGAGGCACCGCCAGGTGGCGGATCATCAAGTCAAGCAAAGCCAACCTTGTACTGTTCTCCGCCGGGCTCGCTCTCATCCTGCTGGCCGGATTCTGGAGGCTGGGGGTGGCGCCCGCGCTGAAGGTCGTGCCGACCGACATCGACCTGCTTCGGTTCTACAACGGGACGCTTGTGGAGCGCGTGCGCCCGCCGGGACAACCACCCGTCGGCCAACAACCTGCCCCAATGGACGTAATCATCCAGGAGAGGGAGTTCAACCCGGTGCGCCGATCCACCTCGAAGGTGGCGGTCATCGAAGTGGACAGCGCTGTCATCAACGCCGCGGACAGGCGCCGTCTCTCTGAAAAAAAAGAGTTTTTCGCCGTGAACCGGAAAAGCGCGAAACAGGTGAAGGGCAAAGGCGCCGACCGCGACCGGAGCGGATACTGCCTGGTGTTTCCCTTCAATACGCCGGAAGCCGATTTGCCTGTCTTCGACGAGTTGACCGGCAAGACGCAAAAAGCGGTGTTTGCTGGACGAGAGAAGATCTATGGCGTCAACGCTCTCGTTTTCAAAGTCGAGTACGGTTGGCAAACGGCAGCGATGCCGGAAGGATTTCCATCACGAATGACCGGGGCGCAATTGAAATCAATCCTCTCTAACCCCGCTCTCCCTGTCGATGATTCGGACTCACTAAAGGTCGAATACAAAGGCGACCTTTCCCTCGAGTTCCTGGTAGAGCCGGTGGCCGGAAACCTCATCGGGACGCGCAACGCGCATTCATCCGTCCGCCTGTCCGTGAACAACCCGGCGTCCCACCCGGCCTTCACACAAGTTATAACCACGCTGAACTATTCAGAGACCGTCGCGAGCCTGCGGGAAGCGTCGGCTTTCGCTCACGACGAAATCGCGAAGCTGCGTCTTCAGTTCCTTTATCTGCCTGTCGGCCTGCTGACGCTGGGCATCGCGTGCCTGCTGATCGGCGCTTTCGCAGGAGTGAAAGAGTAGAGTAGAAACTCAGGCGCTGTTTTTACACGCGGTCTGTGTAGATATCGAAAGGCAGGTCGCCAGTCACAAACCTCTCCATATCCTCACCGTTGTAAAGTTTTATCACCACACGGCGCAACTTCCCACTCAACACATCGATGGCCCTCTTGGTGAGTGGCTCATCCTTGAACCCCGAGAGATCAATCGGCCTGCCGATGCGGACGAGTATTCGCCTGGCATCATCACCGGGGATGACGGCGGCCGGGATTATCGGCACCCCTGCCTCGAGCGCCATGCGCACGAAGTTCGTGCGGAAATAGAATATCTTGCCGCCCCTGTCCGGACGTATGAGCAACTCGATCCCCTCGGGAAATACGCCTACGATCTCGCCGTCCTTCATCAACCCGACGGCTTCGTCAATCCCCTTGCCGCTCCGGGCGGCGCCCTTGAGGGACAATCTGGCCATGCCGGTCATGTGGTACAACGTCTTTACCACCGGGACCACGAAACCGTGCGAGCCTGCCAGGAAATGAATATAGCGGTCGACCTCCGTCATCAGCGCCAGTGTGTCGAGGATGTTGTGGCGGTTGCAGATGAGCAGCGCGCCACTATCTTTGGGAAGATTTTCCTTGCCCTCAGTCTTGACTCTGAAGACAAATGTAAGCCACGGACCAAAAAAGGTTCGCGCGCTTTCGTATGCGAGCATCTCATAGACGTTCATGGCTCTTCTTCCCCCCACGTGATCTTGCACCCTCAAGAGTAAGGCTTGACATGCCTTCTTGTAAACAACACGAGTAATGTTTGTTTGCAGGGTTCATCTCCCGGAAATGTGGGCAACCGGCCTGACCGCGCTTCCGCTAAAAGGGGTCTGGCGCCGTCTACCCTAATGAGCGGGGTCATCTGATAGAATTACTTGGGAAAGACGTTGGTAAGATTCTAGCGGCGGATGAGTGCGTGAACGGCTATCTGAACAGGTGGTGATGAGAATGGAATTCAGTCGGCACTTCTCAAAGAAAGACGTCGAGAGGCTCTTCGGCGACGGGTTCGCCCTTCCGCCCGACTTCATGTTCGGGGTTTCCAACGCGCCGCACCAGGTCGAGGGCGGCTTCAACGGCCAGAACGAGCCGCTCAACAACTGGGTCGAGGCGGAGCGTTCGGGGCGTGTGGAGCTCTCCGGGGAAGCCATACGTTTCTGGAACGACTACCCGGAGCAGATCGATCTCGCCTCGAACATGGGGCTCAACGCTTTTCGCCTGGGGATCGAGTGGGCGCGGGTGCAGCCCGAGAAATCCATGACATCCACAAAGACGCCCGAATTCGACCAGGGCGCTATTGAGGCTTACGCGGACATGATCGCGGCGATCATGAAAGCGGGCATGGAACCTGTGGTCACGCTGCACCACTTTACACATCCATACTGGCTCGGGCTTGATTTCTGGCTGGAGAACGCGAAGCTGGACCACTACCGCCGTTATACCGAGGAGATGGCGCTGAAGATCAACCGCATCTTAATCGAGAAGCACGCGCTGGGCCCGATCAAATACTGGCTCACCACAAACGAGCCTAACGGCTGGGCGCTTGGCACTTACATGGCGCGCGAGTTTCCCCACAAAAAGACGGGCATCCGCAATACGCTCCTGGCGTGGAATAACCTGATCGACGCCCACTGCCGCGCCTACGACACCCTGCACAAGGTTTACGCCGATAACTCATGGGCGCCTCCTCATGTCACCTACAACACCGCCAACCAATCGGTGTACGGGATCGACAAAATCCTGACCGACCTGCTAAACGCGCGACACAACGGAGTTGAGAAAAAAGACCTGCCCGAATATCTCATTGCGGGAAAAGCCGCGTGGGACGCTGAGGTCGCAAAGTCACCGATTGTGCAGGAAGTGAACCCCATCAACCGGGTCCTCGAGCGTATGCTCGAGAAATTGGTGAAGCGCTTGACCGACCACTCGCGCTTCGAGAGCGGCATCAAGGCAATCTACGACTCCGACAGGCCGGAGAAGCTCGACTACCTCGCCATCGATTTCTACGACCCGTTCCCGAGAAACATGATCAAAGCGCCAACCGTGCAAGACATTCGCGAGCACCGTTTCAATATCAACACGGAGCACTGGGAATGGATGCTGAACCCGGTCGCGATGTACCACTTCCTGAAAGCCGACACGATCAACGCCGATGGCCTGCCGGTATTCATCGTCGAAAACGGAATGGCCCAGAAGGTTTACAAAGGGAGAGTCGAGCAGCGACGAGATGGGGCGACGCGGGACACTTTCCTGCAAGCGTACATATTCGAGGCGATGCGGGCGATGAAGGACGGGGTTCCCCTCATCGGCTACATGTACTGGTCGATGGTTGACAACTATGAGTGGGGTTCTTACGAACCTCGCTTCGGGCTGCACACCGTGGACCGTTCGCGCTCGCCCGTGAAGATCAGCTCAGTTGACGCCTGGGGCACCAACGCGGCAAAGGCGTACGGCGATATTATCGCGGCGCTGCGAAGTGGCGATCGGGCAAAGATAAGCGAGGTTTTCACGCAAGACGAGTGGTAGCGGCAGCCTGAATTCACTATCAGGCGTAATCTGCTGCAGGCGATTTCAGGGGGTTTGATCGATGCCTGCCGATATCGACGAAAGCATTCTCGAGATGTGGGATGACTTCCACGATGAGCGTGTCCGCAAGCGCGTGCTGGTGTGCGCATCCGCTCTTGCCGATCGTAACTTCTCGGTGGCGCCAGTGCCGACGGCATCTGAAGCCAACAGGCGTATCTTGAACCATATTCCCATACATAAAACAGTGCTCTACTGGGATACCGCGATCCTCGAGGAACTGGGCATCATTTCCACGCTCCAGGCGCGAGGAAACAAAATGAAAAACGCGATGCGGTTTGCGTCCGAGCGCAGATCCCGCAGGGGATCGCTCATCCCCGCGAAATCCGTGTACCTGTCCACGGCGTGCGCGGTGACCATGGACGGTATGCTCGTGAAAGTCGAACCGGAATTTTTGCCCGTGTTCGGGCCCGGCCGCACGCCGGATACGATAATACTCGTCATGGGCTTCAACCACATTGTCAATGAGCTCGAAGATGCTTTCAGGCGCGTCAGGGACACCTGCGTCCCTCAACGCGCGAAACAGATGGGGCTGGAAATCGATTGCGCGAAATCCCAGCTCTGTGTGGAGTGCGCCGCTCCTCCGGCTATGTGCGCCGTAAACACCGTCGTGACCCGACAGCCAGCGGCCCCTGACATCGTGATTATCCTGATTGGAGAACGCGGTGGGAAAGCTTTTGCTTGATTCTATGGCGCGCGCGAAAATAGATTGGCTGGATCGGTCAACGTGAAATATCTGGTCAAGGGCGCCGTCCACGAGACGAAGAGTTTTGACGGGACAATCATCAGATATTCGACTCGCGGCCGGGGATGCCCCATTGTTACCGCCAACGGGGTGGCGACCACAACCAACTTCTGGCACTACTTCGAGGACCATTTCTCAACGATGGCCCAGGTGATCTGCTGGGACTATCGTGGGCACGGGCGCTCCGACGTTCCCACGAACCTCGACAGTTTCGAGGTCTCCTGCCACGCGAAGGACCTCAAGGCCGTGCTCGACCATGCGGGCATCGACAGAGCGGTACTGGTAGGTTTCTCCATGGGCGCACAGGTCATCTTAGAGTTCTGCCGTGACAACAGCGACCGCGTGCTCGCGCTCATTCCCGTCAATGGACCCGCGTCCAAACCTTTTGAAGCATTCAGCACGGCGCCATTGTTTGAGAAACTCTACACAAAACTGTTCGGGCATTTCATCGAACACCCGGGAGTGCTGAAGGCGATCGCGGCGCCGCTTTTGACGTCGCCGGTAATGTGGCCCGCGGCCAGAATCCTCGAGATCGACAGGCACCGCTGCTCGAAGCTGGAGATGGATCTCTATTTCGAGCACATAGTGAAGATGGGCTTCCCTAACGATCTGCGCGCCCTTTTAGGAATGGCCAGGCATTCAGCCGAGGACGTGCTCCCACTGATCGATGCGCCAACGCTGGTCATCGCGGGACAGAAAGACGGCATGTGCCCGATGCGCCTGGTCAAGAAAATTTACAGGAAGGTCAAAGGCGCGGAACTCTTTGTCGTGCCGCACGGGACACACGCGACACTGATCGAGGCGCCCGACCTCGTCAACTTCCGCATCGAGACGTTCCTGCGCAAACACGCGCTGTTATAGCGCAACCCGACGAAGTGATTAAAAGGCGCAAGACCTGTATATAGCGAAAAACCTATTTAACAGAACCTATCCATCATTGACACGCGCCGCAATGTGGAAAGCATTGAAATCATGGATCAAGAAAAACCGCATGTGCTTCCTCACAGAGCACACAGAAAACTCGTCGCGAAGAGCAAGACTGCGGCGATTCTTGAATTCCTGCTTATTTTAGTGATGTTTGAAGCGCCATTGATTCTATTCGGCTCCCGGCTTACTTTTTTGATGAGCAGCAACGTACAGAACGTGCTCCCGGAGTTCACTTACGCCAACTCCAACGTAGTAACCTTTAATGGAATATTGAAAAACATGTACGTGTTTGATTCGGCGGCGAAATATCCTTCGGTTTCATTTTCTCTTTCAGTTGCTTCTGTCTCAATACTGCTTATTGTCCTTGCTTTCCTTGTCGCCTCCTATCCCGCAAGGTTCTGGATAATATACCTATCCCTGCTTACATTTTTTTCTTCGGTTTTCTTCGCCGTCATGCCTGACCGGTTTCCATACAGCCTGAAGATGCTCCTCGAACTCTATCTGAACATCCAGGTCTCGGTGTGGATATTCATTCCCGTTCTTCTGGTCGGCGCTTTTGTGACTGTTCCTCTCGGGCTGGCTTCAAAAATTCTTGCCATCACGATCACCGAACTTTATTCTTTTCTTTTTGGATTTGTCCGGTACTTCGCATTCATATATGTAATGTCGAAATTTTCATACATCTTCGCGCTCCCCGGATATTTCGCGTTCATCTTTGTGTTGGATTTCCTGTACATCGTTTCCGCCTATTCTCTTTTTATGGTTATCGCTTCCGGAAAACTCTCGAAGAAAAAAGAGAAATGGAAATGGGCTTTTTAGTTCAGGTTTTAAAAATCTACCTCGGATTGGTTGTTCTGGTAATGTCGATCTATGCCATCAGACATTACATTTTCACAATCAACAGGGTATTTGGAGAACAGCGAATCGGCCTTCAGGATATCGTGGACTCTGATCTCCCCTTCGCAAGCGTTGTCATTCCAATGCATAATGAAGAAAAAGTCGCCGCCGCCATATTGGATTTGTTGATGCAGTCAGATTATCCGGAGAGCAAGCTCGAAATAATTCCAATTGATGATTATTCCACGGACAGTACAAAAGATATCCTCGCCAGTTACGAAGCGAAATTTCCACGGATAAAACCTCTTTTCCGCGATGCCGCATCAAGAAGGGGAAAAGCGGCGGCGCTCAACGACTCTTTGCGCATCGCGAATGGAGAAATCGTGATCATCTTTGACGCGGACTATCTCCCTCCAAGAGGAATTATTCGAACCCTCGCGATGAACATACTGGATCCGGACGTGGGAGCGGCAATGGGAAGAGTGGTCCCCTATAATGCGTCCGTAAATCTTCTTACGCGACTCCTGGAAGCTGAGCGCACGGGAGGATACCAGGTAGATCAACAGGCACGCCATAATCTGCAGCTCGTCCCCCAGTATGGAGGCACCGCGGCATGTTTCAAAAAAGATATTGTTCTCGAGCTGGGGGGGTTCAACGAAAATATCCTCGCGGAAGACACGGAACTTACAATGAAAATTTTCTTGCACGGCATGAACGTAGCCTATGTCAACAGGGCGGAGTGCTACGAAGAAGTGCCTGAAACCTGGGCCGCAAGAGGAATGCAAATAAGAAGATGGTCGCGCGGACACAATCATGTGTTGTTTTATTACTTGATTCCTTTTATCCGTTCAAAAAAGCTTTCTTTGAAGAAAAAAATAGACGGAATTTTCCTTCTCTTCATATACACCACGCCAACATTCTTCATTCTCGGACTCATTGATTCGATAATCCTCTTTTTCCTTGGAGAGATGAACATCCTGAATAGATTCGTTGTTCTCTTCTTCGTGCTGACATACAACAATCTGGGCACCTTTGCGCCGTACTATGAGCTTGGAGAGGGAGCTCTTCTGGATGGCGCCACCCGCAGGATCAATCTTCTTCCCGTGTTTGTCTACAGTTTTTCCGTGAACATGACGTATTCAATCTTGGGACTCTTTGACTCCTGCGTCGACGTGCTTTCAAAACGCATTACCACCTGGCGAAAAACGGAAAGGTTCGCAAGCGGAGGATCGGAAAATTGATTTTCATAGCAAGTTTCCTTTTCCTGATACTTGTCCCGCTTGTTCCCGCCTTGCTGGAAATAATCCACCCCAGGGACAACCTGCCCTTGCTTGTAGATTATGAATACACGAGAGATCCAAGATATTTCGCGAAATCATTCAAGCGTAAATTCATAGAAACCCTTTCGCCGGATATTTTAGAGGGCGCGGGCGAAAACGCGGACACGATAAGATTTTCCGACTTCGAGGTGAAAGGGCTAAAGGGGGAATACCTCTCTGTAGAAAAAGAAGTGAAAGAAGCGCTTCTTGTTTGGGGGGAAATAAGAATAAACTCACTGATGGAGATGCCAAAAGAAGTCTATGCGAAGGGGAATGTCTACATTGGCGAAAATTCGACAGTCAACGCGCTTTCAAGCGAAGAGAACATATTCCTGGAAAAGAATTCAACGATCATTCATTGGGTTGACGCGGCAAAAAGTATCATAACGGACGGAGGAGTGAATTTAGGAGGGAACGCAAGTTGTAATGAAAACCTCATACTGGCAAAAGAAATAAAGTTCAAGAGGCTTTTCGCTTCGCCTATCGCCACACGCAAGCTAAGTGAAGTAAACGCGATAGAAAAAGGAACTTTTATCAAAGGAAGCATCAAGTCAAATGAAGATGTATTCATATCGGGGAAAGTAACAATTGAAGGAAGCGTGTTCTCAGAGAAAAATATTGAGACGGAAGGCGATGTGGAAATAAAAGGGAACGTGTTCGCGCAGGGCAAAGTGATCCTTGGAGATAAGACAAAAATCGGGGAGAAGGGAAAGGTAAAATCCGTTATCGCAAAGAAAGGCCTGGTTCTCAAAGGACAGGTCGTCATATACGGATATGCCGCGACTGACGGGAAAGGGATAGTGGCTTGAAAAAGAGATACGCCACTATCGCAATCATTGCCATTGTTGTTTCACTTTTCTTTATTGCGGCAAACACCATGCTGACCGTATCCTCAGACAACTTCTCTGTTTTGATTGTGTTCAATCCCGAGAACCTGGGGAAGTATTCATACGTTTTGGACGCTTACGAAAGCGTGCTTCAGGAAGAAGGGGTGCCCGTCACAAGAATGAGCGCCGTGACGCTTTTGAGCCTCTCCGAAAAAAACTTCGAAAAACTCCATCCGGCGGTCATATTTGCGGACGGAGTGAATCAATCCCTTCCAATGGATATTAGAGAATGGGCGAAAAGTTATCTGGAAAAAGGCGGGAATGTCGCGGTTATCTCCGACGCGGGAACGAAAGACCACAAGGGTTCTTTTCTCGAAGAAGGCGTATTTAGAGAAATACTCTCGCTGAACAACATCACATATAAAGAGAATAAAAAAAGTTTTACTTACGGATACCTGCAGATAGAAAAAAACTCCATGGACTTTCTTGACATTCCACCGGGCAAAACTCTGGGAAGAAACCTTTTGGGAGCTTACTCCTATGGGAAGCTCAAGTATCCTATCGCGAGAGTGAAAAACGAAGGAGTCCGCAAAAGTGATGTGTGCGCATGGGCAGTGACGAAGAGTGGATTCAAGTCCCCGGGTATCGTTTTCAAGAATTACGGCAAAGGGAAAGTAATGTACACCTGTCTTCCGTTGGGCTATCTCAAAGCAAACGCCGATGACTTCCCTTTGAGAAAATTATTGAGAGCATTCCTGTTCAAAGCAGTCAAGATCCCACACCTTTTGAATACGCCCGAAGGGAAAGGGGGTCTTGTGGTGAATTGGCACATAGATTCGAGTATAGATTGGAAAAGCATCCCGTATTTGATTCAAAATGGAGATATCAGAAAAGATGTCAAATGCTCCTTCCACATCACTGCGGGAGATTTCAGGGATGCGCCCGGCGACCGCCTGGGTTTCGACGCGCATGGGAAAGGGAGAGAATTTGTCTTGAATCTTTTGGAGTATGGAGTTGTGGGTTCCCACGGCGGGTGGGGGCACAACTGGTTCGCGGAAAACGTCCAAAAGAAGGTGTTCTCAGAGAAAGATATCTACAAATACATAAGGAAAAATAATGATTGCCTGGAACTTGTAACAGGTTACAGGCCTCGAGAATACTCCGCCCCCAATGGAGTGCATCCGCAACCTGTAACAACACGAGTGCTGGAAAAGCTTGGATTCACCTGTTACTACTACACTGGAGACAATGGCTCTTCGCCAAATAGAACCTTCATTGACGAGCGCGTGATTTCAAAATCCATTATTGCCTTCCCTATTTCAAGCCTCGGGAAGTACGCTTCACTGGGCGATATGCACAAGATGAATGTCTCCGAACAGAAAGTGTCTTCCTGGCTCAAGTCCATCATAGACTATGCCGTAAAAACCAGGAGCGTGAAACTCGTCTATTCACACCCATATGATATTGGCAACTACCCGAACGCGTTCAAGGAATTCATGGACTACGCGGAAAGCGCGCAACAAAACGGGCTTTTGAAGATACAGCCCATGTCTTACTTCGCGGATTTTACCCGGCGCTTCTTGAAAACCAAATTTACCTGCGACACGTCAAAAAGGAAAATAACTCTGACAAATCCTCAGGGACTTTCTGATACAATTCTCGCCTTGCCAGGGAACATGACAACGGGACATCTGCAAGAAGGGATAAGCGCTTCCTCCGACGGCAACTACAACTACGTCATCTTTTCCGGGGATTTCAAGAAAACAAAGGCAAGCATACCGTTTTCCAACAAACGTCAGAAAGTGACCGGGCACTGATTGCCGGCTCGCAGCCTCCTTTGTCATCAGTCACCGTTCCTTTAGAATATGGCATTCTATGCCACTTCTTCTGATTGACGCTTCACCGGGGTTCGCCTGGAAACGGTTCCAGGTCTTACGTTCCCTCATGCGTCCGTTTATACTCTCCGCCGAACTGGCGGCGAGTGGCCACACAAAGGCTTGGCTATCACCTCTGACAGGCTGAACTCATCATAGCAGGCGCCTACGACACTTAATCTCCCCTGTTCTGAGTTGAGCGCGGTACGGGTTTCCATGTCCGCGTATGTTTTTCCATATAATCCTTAACTGTTAGCAACCCCCTGTTTCAGGTTTTGTGGTAGGATTGCTCCTGTTGTGTCCGCGAAGAGTCAGAAAAGGAGGTTAGGCTGAGCTCGGTTGTCAAAAAGAGGCGCAAGAAAATGCGCAAGAAAAAACATAAGAAGCAACTCAAGAAGAACCGTCACAAGAACAAGTAGCAGTAAGCGGACAGGCGGCCTGAGAGGCCGCCCTCAGCCCTCTTGAGCCGCGTCTCTCCGGCGCGGCGCGATTTTGTCTGACCACGGGCATGGCCTTGAGAGACCGCCCTCAATCTGTATTTTCGGAACAGTCCCACATGGCGCACGGACGCGCCACCACCTAAGATGAAAATGTCTCAGGGTAGTCCGTGCCCCCTCGCCCCTTAGGGGAGAGGGTTGGGGTGAGGAACACCGACGAAGGCTCCAGCGAATGTCCCTCCGTCTACAGTCCTCTCATCGGAAAGGACGGCCTGCTGTACGCGGCCACCACCAACTCACGAATCTTCTGCATAACGCCCGATGGTAAGGAGAAGTGGCGCTACGACGCGAACAATCCCTGGTTGCCGGGGCCCGAGGGTCAGCCGATGATGGGAGGCTCGAACAACTTTACCCCACCGGCCATCACGAAGGACGGCACTCTCGTCTCGCTGCTGGCGGAGGGTAAGATATTCGCCTTCAAGATGGCGATCCAACAGAAATAGCCAACAGGACGCCACTTCACCTGGTGAATATGAATCCGGCGCCGACGGCGCCGGATTGAGCCGTTCTCTTCACGGCCGTTCATCTCTCGCCAGAAGACGCTCGACCTGCGAGCGCGATGGCATTGACGGTTGCGCGCCAGGCGCCGTCGCGGCAACCGCGCCTGCCGCGTTCGCGAACCTCACCGCGCCATCGAGTTCCATTCCTTCTGAGAGAGCAACCACCAGTCCGGCGGTGAACGCGTCTCCAGCGCCCGTAGAATCGAGAGCGTTGACCTTGAACGCCGGAAATAGCTTTTGCTCCTCGCCCGTCACCAGCAGCGCTCCCGCTTCACCCATCTTGACAACCAACGTGTCGATGCCCGCGTCAAGGAGTTCTTTCGCGGCCGACGACGCCTCATCGAAATCTCTTACCTCGCGCCCGGTCAACGACGCGAGCTCTTTCTCGTTCGGAGATACCACATCAAAGAGCTTCGCCAGGCAGACATTCGCCCCGCGGGGAGGTCCTGCGTCGAGAACAGTGGTGAGCCCGTGAGAGCGCGCGCGCCTGGCGCCCTCCGACACGACATCAAGTGGAATTTCGAGCTGAAAAAGCGCTGTGCCGCACTCCGCGTATAGAGAGTCCAGGACATCAAGGTCTTCAACTGTCAGAGCCATGTTGGCCCCGGGATCAACGACGATGGTGTTCATTCCCGTCGTCTCTTCGACGACGATGAGCGCGACGCCAGTCGATACGGCGTCCGACCGCCTGACATGCGAGGTGTCGATGCCCGCATTCGCCAGCGAATCCACGAGATAGTCGCCAAAAGCGTCCGCGCCGGCGCAACCGAGCAAGCAAACGTCCTGGCCCAGCCTCGCCGCGGCGACGGCCTGATTCGCGCCCTTGCCGCCGGGAACCATACTAAAGCCGGTTCCGTGCACGTTCTCTCCCGGCTCTGGTATGCGAGGCGCCGTGATCACCATATCGAGAACAATGCTGCCGACGACAAGCGTTCCTGCCATCTGTTGCCTCGCTATATTTCTTTGCCTTTGTACTCCGCCGCCATGGACGGCACGATCTTCGGGCCACCCACCAGATGTGACATCAGATAGACGGTGGCGGCGCGTTCGACTATCTCGGCGTGAAGCAGCGCGTCACGTATTTTCGAGCCGACGGCCACAACGCCGTGGTGCGCGAGCAGGCAGGCGTTCCTGCGGCCCAGCGCCTCGACGGCTCTGTCAGCCAGCTCCTTCGTTCCCGGCGGCGCGTACCTGGCAAGCTCGACGGCGCCAAGCAGCTGCGAGACCTGTTCCTCCAGGATAGGCGGTATGCTCTTTCCGGCGACCGCGACCGCCGTGGCCATCCGCTGGTGCGTGTGTACGATGCCGCCGACCTCCGGCCTGGCCTTGTAAATCGCCAGGTGCATCGATATCTCTATCGAAGGCTCGTACCTTCCATCGACAGGCTCTCCACTCATTTTGAGAACGCACATGTCCTCCTGCAGCAACAGGTCGTACTCGACCGATGTGGGCGTGATAACAACGAGGTCTGTATTTGGAACACGTACCGAGCAGTTGCCGGACGAACCGGCGACCAGAGAGCGCCTGACCATCTCCTGTCCTGTCTGAAGGACTTCTTTCATAGCCTCGAGCACCATGGGTTCCATGGGTTCCACCTGTACTCCCTCCTGTCCCGGCATGAATCAATTTCGGCAGTGGATTTGCGTGAATCAACCTGTTTTCGTTGAGGCGCTGGCCGTGTCGCGTCCCTGCGCCGACGCCACAATGTTACCATAGTTTCCTCGCGTGATTCGCTGGACAGGAGGTGAACATGGCGCGAAATGACAACGGTCACCTGATACTCGGGCTCGACCTCGGACAACAGTTGCCTTCTCCATAACAGACGATAC
>PHEX01000052.1 GCA_002843005.1 Candidatus Anoxymicrobium japonicum
GACCGAGTCGTACTCGGTGAGTACGGCGAGGAAGCGGAACGCAGCAGGCGCGGATGCAGCGGCGTTCGCTTGCGAGTATTTATGGAATGGGGCACTAAGGCAGAGGTGATGCGTCGCCACGGCATCCACTCTGCGGAGCTCGCAAGGATTGAGAAAAGAGGCATTGAGGGCGCTCTCGCCGCTCTCAAGGAGAACCGCAGAAAGAAGCCGGATCCCGAGAAGGAGGCCCTGGCCAACGAGGTGGCCAGGGTCAAGGAGGCGCTGACCGAGCAGAGCGTGGAGGTGACGCTGCTCCGAAAAAACGAGATAGGCATCACCCAGGATCACTCGCGTCCCCATACCCCCAACGACAACGCCCACGCCGAGGCCGTGATCGCCACCGCCAAGCGCGAGCGCCTGTATGCCGGCGAGTTCGAGAACATCTACGAGGTTCAGGACGCGCTAGACGACCTGGTCGACCACTACAACAACGTGAGGCTGCGCCAGGGCATAGGGTACGTGACCTCCCAGGTCAAGCACATGGGCCTGGAGGAGATGGTGTTCGAGGCGAGGCGCTCCTCCCTTGCCCGGGCAAGGGAGGAGAGACTACAGTACAACAAGAGGATTGAGAACCCGGAATCAGACCAGGACTGGAGCGTCGATCAGGAGGCGGAAACCGTAACACTTATGGAGCCGGTTTTGTCCGGGAGGCTGTGACGCAACCCGTATCATATATTATGTTATCATGTGACTGGAAAGTCGGGGATATGCAGCAGACATGAAAAAGGCAACTGTTGAAAGAATCATTGTCGCGCTTTTTCTGATCGCGCTGGCCGGCGTGGGTGGCATCCTCATGACGTTCCGCGTCGCCGATAGTCAGAAAAAAAATTATTTCGACCAGCGAAAGGTTCAGGCGGCTGCAGCGGCGGCTGCGTTGGATTACGCCGACATCGAAGCGTTAAAGGCGACTTCAGAGGATCTCAACTCAGATGTTTACCGGTATCTCCACGCACAGCTCAGAAGAATAAAGCAGTCAGACCTCCGCGTCAGATTTGTTTATCTTATGCGTCCCGTGAACAAAAAAATGGTCTTTCTGGTGGACGCTGAGGATCCATCCTCCCGTGATTTTTCGCCACCCGGTCAGGTCTACGAACAGGCTTTGCGCGATGAATTTCTGGTGTTTGAGGGGAAGAAAAAACCGGTTACCGTGATCGAGGGACCGATACACGATAGCTGGGGCACGTGGATAAGCACCGTGGCATACGTTACTGATAATGCCGGGAAGCCGATAGCGTTTCTCGGCACCGACGTTGATGTCGAGCGGGCGTTCGCTTCTATTGATCGGGTACGGCGTCTCGGCATAGCCCTTAGCCTGCTGGCTGTCGCGCTCATGTGTGTCGTAGCCGCGCAGTTCATAATCTGGAGTTATAACCGTGACAAGCGGGAATTGTTGCGTTTTGAGATGGAGCGATCCGTTCTTCACCTGAACGACGAGCTCATCAAGGCTGACCGCATGAAGTCGGATTTTATCCAGCTTGCGTCACATGAGTTACGCAACCCGGTGAACGCAGTCAAAATAGCGGTAGAGATGCTGGGGAAAAACGTGAGTGATAAGCTCTCCGATGACGAGAAGATGCTTGTCCAGATAGCTGAAAATGGGAGCGCCAGGCTGGTTGACCTGGTGGGAAACCTTCTCGACATTACGCGCATCGAGTCGGGCGATTACGCGTTCAATCCCAGTGATGTGGACGTGATCGAGCTCGTGTCGAAGACGGTACAGTTGCTCGAGCCACTGGCTGACAAAAAGCGGATAGGCTTGACGACTGATCTTCCCGATCGGAAGGTCGAAGCGAAGATTGATCCCCGGGCGCTGTTGAGAGTGCTGGAGAATGTTGTTTCGAACGCGATCAAATTTACGGATCACGGAGGCGTGGTCATCGAGGTGAAGACGATTAATGACAAGTTGTGGTTCTCGGTACAGGATACAGGCGTAGGAATTCCTGACTCGTTCAAGGACAAAATATTCAACAGGTTCTCCAGGTGCGAGAGATCCGACGATTATCGTCAGCAGGGCGCGGGAATCGGACTCGCGATCAGCAAGAGCCTCGTTGAGAGTCAGGGCGGGCGCATCTGGTTTGAGAGTGAGGAAGGCGGTGGCGCCACTTTCTATTTCGAGATCCCGCGGTATCAGGAGTCAAGTACGGTATAATTTCGAAAAAGATTGACGGGCCCGTAGCTCAGTTGGCAGAGCGGTGGACTCATAATCCATGGGTCGCAGGTTCGAATCCTGCCGGGCCCACCAGCCAGAAAACGCAACAGTAGGGGTCAGGCCCCAGTGTTGCGTTTTTCGCGCCAGGGGAGTAGTTCGATCAGTGTAATCTCAGGTGGGCAGTTGAGCCGAATCGCGGGAAGAAGAAAGAAGTGCTCGCTCCCCACTCCGGCGGAGACGTTCAAGCGTGTTCTGCCAACTTTTCTAAAACCCCTGACCCATGACCGTGGAATCGCGCAACCGGTAGCCAGAGGCCCTATAAAAGGAACTCTCACCTGGCCACCGTGAATGTGCCCGGCGAGGCAGAGGTCAACAGGGATGTCCGACATGTCCAGTATGTAATCGGGCGAATGGCCGAGAAGAATAGTGAAGTCATCCGGCGCGGCGCTTTTGTGCCACGATAGCACGCGGCGGCGCGTGGCCAGGGATCGCGGTGTAAGGCCCAGTAGCCTGATTATGGATGAGTGAAGTTGCCGAAGTGATATCTCATCGAAAGGACTGCCCGATAGTTCTGGAGTAAGACCCAGCAGTTTGATTGCGGTTCCGTTGGCGTTGATTGTCTTTTCCTTGTTGTCCAGGAAAATCATCTTTCCGATTTTGTTTCTCCTGGCTATAAGACCGTCCATGTTCCCTTTTACTGAATAAATGCCGTAAGGCGCCGCGACCCCATCAATCAGTGACGACATCTTTTTTATTTCTGAGTTGAAGCTGTTCAAAGGTCCGGGGTGCATGAGGTCACCGGTATAGATAAGAATATCCGGGTTGATTTTGTTGATGCGAGCAAAGAGTCGCCGCTCACGCTTATTTATGGATCGCGGTTGGATGTCGCTGACGTGGAGGATGCGAACAGGCTTTTTCACCTTGCTCGAGTATATTCTGACTCTCCTCAACTCCAGCCGGTTTGGCTCGATGTACAATCCGTCAATAACCGTAGCCAGCAGTATCAGCGCGCTCAGCGCCAGTATGCCCGTCAATATCGGATTTTTTCGGCGGGAAAGAAAGAGCTTGAAAGCCGCCAGCAGCATCACCGCCGGGAAAAGGAGCAGGACAAATTGCCAGACGTAGTTTGAAAAACGCAGCAACAACTCCATCTCTTCCTTCCTGTTGATTTCGCGTTTTCTTATATGCTCTGTGAAACTCAAATTTTCTTTGTATGTTGACAGATAGGCAAGCAAGCAAGCCGAGAGAGCATTCCAAAAGGTCAGGGCCGCGGATCCGCAGAAATAGAATGTCAAAGGTTGGCGCTACTTTCCCGCACGTGTTTGAAGTTGGAGTGATGAGGATGCCAGAAAAGAAAGACGACCCTGTATCAGGTGACGCAACCCGCAGGGGCAACACCTTTATCACCTGGCTCGCGCTGGAGTTTCCACCAACGCCCTACCTTGTCGATATGGTCAGGGTAACCATGGATACCACACTTGCGTATCAGTGGAAGATGATAGACGCCGTCCGGCTGGACGGGGCGCCTTAAATAGTCAGTGACGCGCGCAATCTTGTGTTTTCACTCATTTCCAAATGTTATATACTTCTTGCGGATCATCGCTTTCTTTCCTCATGTTCAAAATCGGCAACAGCATGAAGGACAGGCGGTGGCGGGCATGTTTCAACCCGGATACGGCTTTACGCCTATGAGAGGAGACAAAGATGTCAGGAACAGGAAAGACAAAAGAGAAGAAAGAGAGTTCGACGAAAGTGGACGTTGTAACCGGCGCCTGTGGGTTGGCGGGCAGTTACCTGGTCAAGCATCTCTTGGAAAAAGGCAGGAAAGTCAGGGCCACCGACCTGGAAGGCGCGCATGATTCTCCCAAGTCGGTCGGGCTGCGCAAGGCGCTCGACCTCGATTTCTCGAGGGACGGGGTTGAGTGGGTACCGACGGATCTGACCCGTAAAGAAACACTGGCACCGCTGTTCGACAGGGGAGACGTGAGCTGCCTGTTTCACACCGCGTCCCTGTACGATTACTCGGCGCCCTGGGATATGCTCGAAAAAGTGAACATCCACGGTGTCGTCAACATCATGGACGCCGCTATGTCCGGTGGCATTGAAAGGATGATTCACTGGTCGACATGTGGTGTTTACGGGCATTCCAACTTCCCCGGGGCGTATCTGGAGTATCACCCCTGGCGTCCCGCGGTCGAATTTCTGTGGAACATTCTTGTCAGACCGTGGCAGAAGAACGGAGTGTTCAAGCGGCCGCAGAGGCATCTAACGAATCAACCTATGACTGAGGATCGATCCAACCCCAAAAACACCGTCGGCGATACTCCCACCGGAACGTATCTCTCTAACGAGTACTGCAGGTCGAAGTGGATACAGGAACAAATCGTATGGAAATATCACAGAGAGAAAGGTTTGCCGGTTACCGTTGTGCGACCCGCGCCTATTTACGGCCCTGGCTCGGACTACGGTGTTACTAACATGCTGATAGAGCTTTCGGAAGGTCTTCTGCCGATGTATCCGGCGGCCAGCAAGCACCTTCTGTTCGGTGGCAACGTGCATTCGCGTGATATCGCGCGCGCGGCGGTATTTCTCTCGGAAATGCCAGAGAGTATCGGGGAAGATTACAACCTGGCGGACGGCTATCTCCTTTCGCACCGTGACGCGATTGACTATGTGGTCAAGCTGCTTGGCAGGAAGGTTCACTTCATTCCCGGCATTCCTATGCCCCTGTGGCAGAACGTCGCCGTTGCGCTGGGCAAATTGGCGTACTGGCTGGAAACCAGCTTCCCCTCGTATGCCCGGAGCCGCGTGCTGGATCTTGGGCAATTAAACTATCTCACAATGGGAATATGGATCTACAACAAGAAGATAAGAGATCTTGGGTTCGAGTTTGAGTACTCGGACTTCAAGGAAGGGTTGGCGGATACCGTCGCCTGGCTGATTCTCAACGGCACGATCAAGTAGCATTTCGGAGATCGAGAAAACGCATAATGGGGTCAAACCATTTTATGCCTTTTTATGCACACCTCCATTTATCTGTTGCAAAAGGCATAAAATGGTTTGACCCCATTATGCGTTTTGTGACGTGTCCGCGCGTCAGGAGGGGTTGATCAATGAATAGTGGCTCGCTTGCCGCGATCAGGTCTTACTGAGAGCGCGGCAGCAGCGCAGCAACCAGGGGGTTGAATATATTTTTGCCCGGCCCACCTGTCTCACGATTTCCCGCGCTGGCCTGTTGCCGTGGCAGAACAGAAAATGGGACCAGATGAACCTTCTCTTTTGCTGCCGCTTGCTGAATCCAGGCAGATTCATCGTGGGCCTTCTTCTCTCGAAGCTGTGGCAGAGCGGGGAGTCGAGCAGACCGAGTTCCTTGCACCTGTCGTACAGATCTGTGCCCGGATACGGGAAGAAGATGCTCAGCAGATACCAGTCAGGCGCGCATTCACGGGTCACCCGAGCGGTCTCCCGGAAATCCCGTCTGGTCTCGCCGGGGATGCCGATAAGGTTATATATTCCCACATGGAGCCCGTGACGCCTTGCCGAGCGCACCGCCTCAATGACGTCCTGGTTGGAGTAGTTTCTTTTCAGGACTTCACGCCTCAATCTCTCGCTGCCAGATTCCAGGCCGATATTGATGAACCTGAACCTCGCGCGCGCCAGGCCTGCGAAAAGATCGTCGTAGTTCGTATTTGGGGTTACTCTCAAGTTCGCGCCGAAGACAAGGGGCGTCTCGAGGTCTGAGTTCATCCGCTCGAGTTGCGAGCAAAGTTCACACGCCCATTCACGGTCGCATCCCAGTGTTTCCACTTCCAGGTAAACCTCAGGGAGATGGGGGTTTATGGCCTTGATCTCGAGAATCTCCTTCACCACGCTTTCGGGAGACCGCAGCCGGACGTACCTGCCGGGCGCGATGCGCGCGAGCGCGTGGTTGCAGCAGTAGGCACATTGAAAAGGACAGCCGCGGCCTAACAGGATCGATGGGCGCGACAGGGGATAGGCGGTCCACGGCAGCCACATCTCCCGGTCGGGAAACGGCAGCGAGTCCAGGTCGGCAAGGAACGGTCGCGAGGCGTTTCTCTCGATCTCTTCGCCGTGCTTGATATGGAGGTTCGCGATTCCCGTCGGCGCGCGGCCTTCTTCAAGCTGTGTGACAAGCTCGAGCGTCGGATACTCTCCCTCGCCCGCGCACACCGCGTCGAACGCTGATTCAAGGCACTCGTCCGGCTTGACGGACGCGTGAGGGCCGCCAGCCAGCATGAAAATGTCGGGGTTGTTTTTTTTCACCCGCGCCGCCATCTCCGACATGAACGCGAATTCGGTGTAGACAAACGTAAAGCAGATAAGCCCGGGGTCAAAGTCGGCAACGTGTTCCTCGAGCACGGCTTCGGTCTTTCTGGTAAGGACAACCAGCCTTGTCTCATGCCCTTCTCTCTTGAGAAGCGCGGAGATGTACGAAATGCCGAACTGCATCCGCTCGAGAGATTCCAGAGGTTTCTCAGGCGAGTAGTAATCTTCTTCTGAATGAACGAATAGTACCCTCATAGCGCCCAGTCTACCTGAAAGTGTACTCGTATCTCGTGCTTCTGAATCCCAGTATCTCCGCGAGAGCCTTGCCGCTGACGCTTTTGGCACCGCCCGCGCTGACGACACGGACGGTGCGCACTCTGCCTCCGGGGGTGCGATCTGAGAGGTCAACGAGCTTTAGCGCTCCGACGCCGAGTTTGCCCTGCAGGTCTTTTGCGGACATCTCTTTCACGGCAAGATACCTGGGCGATCTGGAACAGAACGAGTCGGGCCTTCCCCTCAGGTAGGGGATGCCCTGTCCGCCCCACACGTCCTCGTTGTTATCGGTGTGGCCACCGCAAGAGCCGCAGTAGGCCGCTATTATCGGGCTTCCGTTATAAAAGAGCGCCTGCCCGGATGTAGCGTCCACCGCAGCTTTGTTGTTGGGGGATTTCGAGACATCCTTGTTTTCGTCGAACGCCTGGCAGCAGTCGCCACTCGAGCAGATGTCATACCCTTGAGCGGTGTGCTTGCCGCGAGCGATAACTGAGAGCGTATACGCGCGCGCGGCGAGGTACAGCACCTTCAAGCCTTCTGGCGGAAAATCCTCGGGTTCCTCCGATAGATGGTACATGTACTCCTTCATCGAGAGTGTGTGTATGCGGCCGCCGCGGCCTTTGATTCGAATCGGGCGGTTGTCGTCCACCTGGGCGATGGTCACCCCTGTGTAGTAGGCGTTGATGATCTGCGTGGCGGAGTGGCCGGCCTGGGCACGGTAGCGAACACCGTCCATGCAGAGTCCCACGCCGTGCGCCCTTCCGTAGCACTTGAAGACGAATACGGCATTTGGACTGGTGAGTTCGCTTCCGGGTGAGAGGGCGACGCTCTTTTCGACCTCCGCGGTCGCGCCCTGCACGGGGATCTGCTTGATAGCCGGGACAGAGAATGGAGGCGCTTCCGCGGCGGCCGCTTTCACGTCGTCCGGAGGGCTCTCTTCGCGCACGGTCGCGTTCCACTCGGGGCGCCACTTGTGCTCGACTTTTGGAGACCCCCGTTGCGCGACAGCTATCTGGATGATCAGGAATATCAGGCCCAGCAATACGAAAAGCGCGGGAAAACCCCAGACAGGCAACCCTTTTCTGGCCTTGTGAAAAAGGTCGCTTCTCAGGTTTACAGCTCTCAGCTTCAGGTCTCTCAGCAAAAACAGCAACGCTTATCCATCCTCTCCAGAGGGGTCTACCTTTCCGTCTACCGCTAAAGTGGTAGACGGAGCGGGGGTCAAAGTTAAGTCATGTTACGTGCTCGAGCGTTACCTCTACGCGTCCGGGGAGTTCCTTGGTCCAGCCGGTGCGCACGATGTGCCCGGTCCAGGCCTCGTAGAGCCCGGTAATCTTACCCGCGACTATCCCTGAGTGAAACGGGTTTTCCACGACAAAGTGGACCTTGCGCCCATCGACCCACGCCGAGATCGGGTTCCCGATTCCCATCCACGGAAAGTCGGACATGATGTTTATCAGATTGCTGCCCTGGGGAATCGCGTAGCGCACCGCCGAGGTCTCGCGCATATACTTCTGTTCGAGCCCTTCCATCAGAGCAGGCAGCTCCGGCCCGAACTCTTGTTCGAGCCCTTTCAGAACGGCGTGGAAGCTTTGCGTGGGAAGCGCCACGAACCGCATGCCGGTTTGAGTATGCCGCAGGATTCCCTTCTCGAAGTCCAGGTAGATGCTGGCGGTTACGGCCAGTGGCACACTGCACCTGGGGCACTTGTCCAGTTCCAGGCTGCCGGGAAGGAACGGGGTTTCCGCCAGCGTCAACTGTTTTTCGGCGGACGGCTCGTCGCTGACCTTTTGAACAGTGATTATGTACTCGTTGGATTTGATCCGTTTCCACTCGACCCGCACCCCGATTCGCTCCAGGAACTCGAACACTCCTAATCCGTCACCCGCGATAAGAGGCACTGAATGAGGGTTTGTAATGAGAACCCGCGCGTGATTGCCGCTCGCGTATTCAATCAACTCTGCCCGGCCCATGCCAAGCCCGGCCATGTAGTTGAAGATAAATTTACTGGTGGCCTTGATGCCGAACTCCGGTCGGGCGATCTTCCCCCGTGGCAATTTGGTCAGGAACCCTGGCAAGAGCGTTTCGATGAACCGTTTGCCAACTTCCTTTTCCGCTTTGCAAATGATCGGATCGATGGAGGCGTTCCTCCATCGGGATACACCGCTAAAGAGAGCATGCAGCTCATCTACCTCGAGATAGACTAGGCGGGTATGCCCGGAGTCTTTGCCAATAATAGTGCCGTTCCGGGACCATGCCAGGAATTTCCCGTAAGGCACCGGGAATCCGCAATCTTTGCAGTATCTCATCAAGATCACCTTCAGTTGAGTTTCACTCAGACTACGTAAAAAGGGGTCAAACCCCTTTTTACGTTTTTTATTTTTTCATAAAAAAATGCGAGTATAATGTCATGTCTATAGTTTAATGCAACATTTGGAGGAGGTCGAATTGCCGCGATATGTTCATCATCCTCTCAACGAAGAAGTGCGCAGCATCGGCGGCTACTACAAGGTTCTTCAAGAAAGCGTTCTCGACTTTGAGGACAAGAAGATACTGTTCGCCCTCAAGGGCGCACACGCGGATACCGCTTGTTGCGGATCAGGTGGCATGGGTTTTCTGACTGTTCCGGGCTATCTGGTTTCCTGGAAGTCCGACAAGAACGAGGACGGCCTGCCAGTGAGCGAGGTCAAGCACGTTACGGACAGGGAAGCGCGCAAGCGTATCAAGGAGATTCTCAAAGAGAAGTTTCCGTATATAGACACGGTCGAGTTTGATTGAACAGGAGAAAAGGGAGTGATTGAATGGTTGGGATACGCTCGTACGGAGGGTATGTTCCACGCTATCGGTTGAACAGGATGGTCATCTTCGGGTCGATGGGCTGGATCAACCCGGCCAACATATTGAACGCGCAAGGTGAGAAAGCGGTTGCGAATTTCGATGAGGATGCGGTGACTATGGCGGCAGCCGCCGCGATCGACTGCGTCAACGGTTTTGAGAGGTCGGAAATCGGCGGGGTCTACTTCGCCTCAACGACCGCGCCTTACAGGGAACGCCTGTGCGCCAACCTGGTCGCGGGAGCGCTTGCCACCGGTGAGAGCATCAGAACCGTGGACTTTGCGGGGGGGCTCAAGGCTGGCGCCAGCGGGCTCATGGCGGCGCTCGACGCGGTCGCGGCTGGCAGCGCGAACAACGTGGTGGTATCGGCCGCCGACTGCAGGCTCGGAAAGATGGGCAGCGTCCAGGAGTTGATGTTCGCCGACGCCGCCGGCGCGGTGATGGTAGGAAACGATGACGTTATCGCCGAGTACAAGGGGTCGTTCTCCATGGGGCACGACTTCGTCGATCACGTGCGTGGCGCCGAGACCAGATTCGACCGCCAGTGGGAGGAGCGCTGGATCCGCGACATCGGCTTCGGCCAGTTCATTCCCGAGGCGGTCAACGGGCTGTGCGCGAAGCACAATGTGGCTCCAGGCGACTTCGCGAAGATAATCTACCCGTGCTACTACGGGGGCGCGCGCAAGGCGATCAACAAGAAGTTGGGCCTCGAGCCGGACAGGGTGCAGGACAACATGCAGGCCGTTATCGGCGATGCGGGCACGGCTCAGCCGATGATTATGCTGGCAAGGGCGCTCGAGGACGCGGCGCCCGGCGATAAGATTATGCTCGTGTCGTATGGGAACGGCTGTGACGCCCTTTTCTTCGAGGTTACAGACGCTATCCGAAAACTCGCTCCCAGGCGCGGCGTTTCCGGTTGCCTGGCGAGGCGCGCGGATTTGGACAATTATCAGAAGTATCTGGTCTGGCGGGGGATGGCGCCGGTGGAGCTTGGCCTCCGGAGCGAGGAGCAGAAGTGGACCCGCTGGTCGCTCATGTGGCGCGACCACAGAGCGATGCTGAGCCTCACCGGCTCGAGGTGCAAAGCTTGCGGCACACCCCAGTTCCCGCCACAGAAGATCTGTGTGAACCCGAACTGTGGAGCGGTGGATGATTCTCTGCCACATGTCATGTCGGATAAGGGCGGAAAGATCTTCAGCTTCACCTCTGACATGCTGGCTGCGACGATCAACCCGCCGGCGATGTACGGAGCGGTCGATTTCAACGGTGGAGGCCGCTACATGTTTGACTTCACGGATTGCGGCATTGATGACCTGGCCGTTGGCGGTTCCGTAGAGTTCAGCTTCCGCGTCAAGCACCGCGACGACGAGCATGACATCACAAACTATTTCTGGAAGGCAGTACCGGTCGCAGAGGGGGCGGAGTAAATGGCGGAAGGAATCAGGGATAAAGTAGTAATTCTCGGGATGGGTTGCGCCAGGTTTGGCGAGCGATGGGAGTCGGACTCCGAGGATCTGGCGGTAGAGGCTTTTACCGAGTGCCTAAAGGACGCTGGAATCGAGAAAAAAGAAATCCAGGCGGCATGGCTCGGCAGTCACTTTGACGAGATAAATATCGGCAAGGGCGGCAATTTTCTGGGCGCCGCACTGAAGTTGCCCCTGGTGCCGGTCACTCGCACGGAGAACTTTTGCGCGTCTGGAACAGAGGCGTTCCGCGGCGCCTGCTACGGCGTGGCGAGCGGCGCGTACGATATCGCGCTGGCGCTCGGTGTCGAGAAGCTCAAGGACACGGGTTACGGCGGGCTTCCCGACGCTCCGGCTTTCGGGCAGATACAGGCGATGATAGGGCCAAACGCGACAGCGCCTGGCATGTTCGCGCAACTCGCGACCGCGTACTCCGCCAGGTACAACGTGCCTATGGATAAGGTCAAGGAAGCGATGGCGCACATTTCCTGGAAAAGCCATCAGAACGGCGCCGGCAACCCGCGCGCGCACCTTCGCAAATCTATCCCGATAGAGCAAATCTCAGGCGCGCCGATGATCGCGTATCCGCTGGGCCTCTTTGATTGTTGTGGCGTGAGCGACGGCTCGGCGTGCGCGATTGTGACCACGCCGGAAATCGCCAGGAAGATCAAGCCGAACGACGACCTTGTAAAGGTGAAAGCGCTGCAGGTATCCGTGTCCTCCGGCGAGGAGGCGCTTTTCACCGACTGGGACGGCGCCGGCATGTTGACGACGCGGACCGCCGCGGTCAGGGCTTACAAGGAGGCGGGTATCATTAACCCGCGCGAAGAGATCAGCATGATGGAGGTGCACGACTGCTTTTCGATAACCGAGTTCGCGACGATGGAGGATCTCCAGATGTCAGCTCCCGGGACCGCGGCGGACGACATCCTCGCGGGGTTTTATGATCTGTCCGGGCAGATTCCGTGCCAGCCCGATGGGGGCCTGAAGTGCTTCGGGCACCCAATTGGCGCGTCCGGCCTGAGAATGCTTTTTGAGATGTACAACCAGCTTCTTGGCCGCTGGCCCGAGGAGCGCTCGGTGAAGAATCCGAAGTTCGGTCTCACTCACAACCTTGGCGGCGCGCCAAATCAGAACGTCTGCAGCATCGCGATTGTAGGAAAAGATTAACATACAAGGGGGGTCAGGCAACGTCTACCGCTTTAGCGGTAGACGG
>PHEX01000053.1 GCA_002843005.1 Candidatus Anoxymicrobium japonicum
GAAACTCGGCAAAGCTCGACGTCCCAAAAAAATACATCGGAAAAAGGGCTTATGTGATCATCGTCAAAGATTAATGAGGAATTCTGTCCCAAAGCCGATAACTAGGCTCATAATAGACTATTTGGATTTGATAAGCAAGGTGGTTCTTTGAAACGACCCAATTTGCCGGTTTACCAAGAACTTCAAACCCCTGCGATTTCCTAATAAAATCGCCAATAACTCTTATGAATCATTATTTTCCATTCGTTTCCAATTTTGGGCGGTGCATATCACAGAAAACCCCCCTCTCCCTTAGATTATCGGCCCTTTGCTCGTAAAGATCGAGCGATAGGAACAAGACTTTGCCTTACGACATGGACAGAATCCTTTGGGGTCATCCTGTATCGGAATCAAAGATTCCTCGACTATGGCGTGAACCGAAGCGCGAAGCGCTGTTCAAGCCAGCATCCCGAAACACTAACGAATCGTTCTGATTCGTTTTATCTCGAATTACTGCGTAATTCCTCAACACGAGCGTAGCGAGTAGACCGGGCGAGATTCGTTACGAATCCGCTTCGCGGCTTCGTTCTCTCCCGCTCGCTCTTGGTTCGTTTAACTTATTGGTTAGTTTATGGACCGGGCGAGAGGAGCAAATTTCCTGCGGAAATTTGCGACTTAGCCCGGGACACGAGCGTAGCGAGTGGACCGGGCGAGATTTGAACTCGCGGCCTCTTGCTTGCGAAGCAAGCGATCTTCCAGCTGATCTACCGGCCCATCTGAGCAAACCCTTGAATAAAAAAGATAGTTATAAGGATTGCTGTATGCTCGCAGCGGAATTAGGGAGATGGGGAGGGGGACGCGTAGCAGACCACTATTGCCCGCCCACGACGACATCCCGTATCCTGATGTGAGGCCCGCCGTCGCCGACCGGGACCATCTGCCCTTTTCCGCAAAAGCCGGGGTCCCCCATCGACTGGTCGTTGCCCACGCCATCTATGTTGAGCAGGGTGCCAAGAATCGTTCCGCTAAGCGAGACGTCCTTTAGCGGTTTTGTGATATCGCCCTTTTCGACGAGGTAGGCTTCCTGCGCCGCGAACTGGAACGAACCCTTCGCGGTATCGACCTGGCCGCCTCTCGTGCCCTTGGCGTATATGCCGGTTCCGATATCCTCCAGGAGTTCTTCGAAGGAAAGCCCGCCGTTCTGTATCAAGGTGTTGCTCATCCTGACAAGCGGGCGAACTCCGTAGGATTCGGCCCTTGCGCCGCCGTTCGGAGCGAGATCCAGTTTTGCAGCGGTATACCGGTCGTTGATGAAGGTTTTCAGTATGCCTTTTTCAACAAGGACCTTGCGTTCCGCCCGCAAACCCTCGTCGTCGAACGGGAAAGAGCCGAAAGCGCCGGGAATCGAGGGGTCGTCCACTATCGTCACGAGTTCGGAGCCTAACCTCTGCCCGAGCCTGCCTTCGAGTATGGATTCCCCGTTGACCACAAGATCCGCCTCTGCGGCGTGGCCGAGGGCTTCGTGGGCGAAAACGCCTGCAAGGTCGGGGTCGGCAACCAGGGTGAACGTGCCTGCGGGGGCGTGCTGCGCCGACAGGAGGGCAACCGTCGCTTTTGCAGCTTCGACCCCTTTTTCGACAGGATCCATTATGTCGAATATCTCGTATCCGAGCGTCCCGCCGATGCGCGCCCTTCTCCCCGTTATCTCGCCGTCCTTTCTGGCAATGAAATTGACCTGCGCCACGGTTCTTGTGACCTCGCTTGTGACGTCTGCGCCTTCGCTGCTCAAAAAGCGGGAGGTCGAGGTGCCGTCGCCGTATCCGGTGGTCACGCTCTTTATCTCCGGAAACTGCCGGACGGCGCGGTCCATGTCGCGAAGCACCGCCATCTTTTCCTCGATGGAGTAGTCCGCAGGGTTCTTGCGCGGTTTCCAGAGTTCCCCGCCTTTTTCCGGCCTGACCTCGGCAAGCTCTATCTTCTCGGCCCCCATCTTCGCGGAGGCGCGGGCTATCGCAAGCGCCTGCGTCAGCCCCTTTTCAAGAACCCCTTGCGAAAAGAGGTTGGATGAGTAAAAACCCCAGGCGCCGTCGGCGAGAAGCCGTATGCCGAATCCCTTTTCCCTGCCGGAGACCGCCTTTTCGAGCACGCCGTCCTTGAGTTCGATGTCAAGCCCGTCCGACTCCTCGACGCGGATGTCGCAGTAGGATGCGCCCATCTTCAGCGCTTTTTCTATTATTCTTTCTTCCAGTTTTCCACCGGGGGGTGAAAGATGGAGGCGATTAAAAAGTTTTTTGGGAAAAGGGGCTAATCCGAGACGACGCTGCTCGTCCCGTCCGCGTTTTCCTTTACGGTGAGAACCCTCTCGAACGAATCCTTGACGTCCTCCACGTGGGTTATCAGGATTATCTGCCTGAACCTGCCCGTCAGGTCGGAAAGCGCGCGCATGACGTTCGCCTTGCGTTCGGGGTCCTGCGAACCGAATATCTCGTCGAGTATTATGAACTGGAAATCGGTGTTGTTCCTCTCGCCCATTAGCTGCGAGATGGCAAGTCGCAGACAGAGGTTCGCAAGGTCGTTCTCGCCGCCGGAGAACCGCCCGAGTTCGAACCGCTCGCCGTCGTCGTAGATGTGGACGTTGTAGTCCCCGTCCAGTTCTATGTCGCTGTACCTGCCATCAGTGAGCCTTGCAAAACTTTCGGACGCATAGCGCGAGAGAAGGGGCCCGATTCTGGATATGAGGTGCCTTTTGAAGTCGTTTAGGAGGCCTGCGTCCCGGTCGCCGGCAAGCCGTTCGAGGAGAGTTATCTCTTTTCTAAGGGAGTTTATCGCCTTTCTTATCTCCTCCTGCTCGGAGAGTTTCTTTTCGAGCGCATCTTTTTCCCTTGCAAGCATCTCCGATTTTGCGCTTGCGCCGGCGACCTTGATTCCGAGTTCGCCAAGCAATCCAATCGCCGATTCGTATCGCCTCATCGCAAGGTCGTATTCCTGCTTGTCAAAACCAAGCGTTTTGAGTTCAAGAGTGATCTTTTCAAGGGACTTTTTTGCAGCAGAGATGTCATTTTCGACAGATTCGAGTTCGTGCCTTGCCGCATCTATCTTAGACTCTTCATTTTTCAGCACCGCGAACTGCTCGGCCACCCCTTTTAAGGCATCTAAACCGCTCTTCACCCCGGCATACTCGCCTTCGTCGAATGCGCAGGCACCGATTTCAGATAGCCCCACACGTGCCGCATCGAGTTCGGATTTGGCTTTTTCCCTGCGACCATCCATTGTCTTGACGCGCTCCGTCAGGTGTTTGCGCTCGTTTGCGTTCGCCTGCAACTCAACCAGCGCGGCCTTTCTTGAGACAAGCGCCCCCTCTTTTTCCGCGCGGAGTTTTTTGAGTTCGGACAACTCTTTTGAGGCGGAAATACCGGATTCCGCGAGGCGTTCGCATTCTCTTGCAAGATCCGCCAAAATCATCTCTCTATGTTCGCCAAGCGGCTGCAGGCAGGTCGGGCAGTTGCCTTTCGAGCCGAGTTCCTCCAGCTTGCGCTTCTTCTCTTCAACGGATTTCCTTTCCAGCACGAGGGAATCGAGCGAAAATCCTGCCTTTGAAACCGTCTCGAAGAGTTTCGCGAGTTCCTCTTCTGCGCTTTTCGTGCCGGCAGCTTCCGCTTCAAGCCGCGAGTCGAGATTGCGAAAGACGGCAAGCCGCGCGGATATACCCTCGCCCTCGCGCCCGATTTCCTCGAGGGCGGCAAGCGCCCTGTTCGCCTCTTTTTCAAGCGCAGACCGCCGAAGGCTTTTTTCGCGCAGCGATTCCAGGTTGGTTTTTTTCGCCTCGAGAACCTTGAAATTTGAAAGTTTTTCTTCAAGAGATGCGGTTTTCGCTGCCGCGCCAAGCGCGTTTTTCACGGCGAGCCGTTTTTCCTTTTCAAGCTGTTCGAGATGTGCAGATCGCATACGTTCCACCGCAAGCCGTTCGCGCAACTTCGAATCGAGTTCGTAAACGCGTTGCAGTTCGTTCTTTGCGGCAAAATGCGCATCCGCTTCGTTTTTCGCGTCGTCAGCGTCTTTTTTGAATCTGTCGAGTTCGGCGTCGCCGGCCTTTATCGCTTCCCCAACCTCGCCGATTTTTCTTTTTATCTCTTCAGTGTCCTGAAGATACGAGCCGCGTATCTCCAGTTCCTTCCTCTTGTCCCTCTTGTCGCTTCTCGCCTTCCCTATGGCCTCGTCTATGGCGTCTATCCGAAGCATCCTCAGGACGAGCTCCCTTCTCTTCGCGCCGCCCAGATTCGAAATGGCGTCGAGTTCCTTCTGCATTGCCACTATCGAGGTGACGAATGGCTGGAGGTCCATGCCTATTTTCTTCGAGAGGAATTCGGTGGCCTCGAGAGCGGAGTTCGCGCCCGGCATGACCGCAACGCCGGAGTTCACCTTGACTGACGCAGTCGCCGCAAGGTTCTTGCCCCGCATCTCCCGCACCACCTCGTAATCGTCCCCATCGAGTTCGAACTGCAGGACGACGCGGCAGGGTTCGTTCTGGCCAGCCCCCTGCCTTTTTATCAGTTCCTTGTTCGTCCTTGCCGCAGGATGGCCGTATATCGCCCACACTATGGCTTCGACAATGGTCGACTTACCCGCGCCGTTCGAACCGATTATGCCGGTTATGCCGTCGCCGAACTCTATGTCGGCACGTTCGAACTTGCGGTAGTTTGTCAGCGAAAGCCGCTTAAGCATCATCGCCGTCGCCCCCCTTCAAATAATGCAGCGCCATCCCGACTAACCGCTCCCTTTCAGATTCTATTGCGGTCCTTTCCACAAACGAAAGCCATTCGTCTTCAAGAGAACCTATCGATGCCCCGCCCTGAACCTCCCCCTGCACCGCCGAAGAGGAGTATTTCAGCTCGAAATGCAGCGCACCTTCCGCGCGCCCCCTTATGCTCCGGAAGTCGAGGTTGCGGTAGATAGCAGGCGCGATGTTTTTCAGGTGGATTCTCAGTATCTTTCCGCTTGCGTCCTCGTCCGTTATCCTGCGCTCGACCGCTGCCTGCACGTCTGTCGCATCTAGACCGCCGCAGTCCACTTCGCCGAGGTTCACCATCGGACGGGTCTTGCGCGAAACGAATCCGATATCTGCACCGTCTCCCGATATGCGAATGTCTATGAACCCCTTTTCCCCGTCGACCTCCGCAAAGGTCAGCCTTTCGAGAGTCCCGGCGTAGAACGCCCCTTCGCCAACCTTCACGTGCTTGTGGTAATGGCCCAGCGCAACGTAGTCGAAACCTTTAGACAGGTATCCGGATGGAAGTATCTGTTCGTTGAATTCGCCTGTCCTGAATTCCTCTATGCCGGTGAGAGCGCCGTGCGCAAGCAGGATGTTGAACGCACCGGGAACAGGCTCAAGCGAGTCGAGATTCTTTATGAGTTGTTCCTCTGTCTGGCATTGCGGGACTGCGTGAACTAACACCCTGCGGTCGCCGGCCCCGAGTTCTATCGTCTCGGCGGCAGTCTTGTATACAGGATGCACGTTCGGCAGGTGCTCGAAGAGCCGAAATACGCTTCCCGTCTCCTTTAGCTTCGGCGTCTCGTGGTTGCCTGAGATTATTATCGTCTTTATTCCTGCCCTGCCAAGCCTGAGCAGTTGCTCTATTGCGAACGCGAGGGTCCGGTTGCTGGGACGGACGGAATCAAAGAAGTCCCCCGCATGCAGCACGGCATCCACCTTGACTCCGTCCGGCGGCGATACCGCAAAATCCACGAACTCCCTGAACGCCTCGCAGACGTCGGTCCACCTCTGGTTCAACCCTTCGCCGTCCACCTTCCGATAGGTCGAATAGCCAAGATGGGTGTCCGCAACGTGGAGTATTCGCATGGTCATTTTTCGCCTCAGTAGAAATCGTCGTCGATGGTCTTGTCTTCAACGGCATTTGCCTTTTTCGCGATTTTTGCATCATCTGCCGTAATTTTTATGTAATCTTCGTAAAGGTGTATCTTTACCGGTAGCGCGAAAGGCGCGCTCGGGCTAGTTATCAGCGCCTCGCCCCGCTCAAGAGTCTGTATTTCGGTTCCAAGAGCCGAGATATCCTGTTTTGCGCATCCCCTGACGATGTTGCGGTCGCCGTCGTCGGAAAGACCGAGCAAAAACATCGTATTGAACTGCGAGAGGAGCTCGTTCGGTATCAGTTTGGGCTGCTGCGTCACGGCGCAGATGCCGACCTTGAACTTTCTTCCTTCCCTCGCTATCCTCGTGAAGATGTTTCCCTGCTGAGCAGTCCCAAGCACCCGCTGCGCCTCTTCGAGGGAGATAAGCACGGGCGGCAGCTTGCGGAATCTCTTGCCATCAATGTAAGCCTTCTTGTTCTCCCCAAAGAGCCTTCGTGCAAGAACCGCGCCCACAAGAAGCTCCTCCTCGTTATACAAGCTCGAGGTGTCGACCAGGACCACCTTTCCGGAATGCAGCGCTTCCACTATGCTCCCGCTCGCCGAGACCTTCTCGTCGCGGTGCACCACGTCCGAGCCGAGTATCCTCTCGGCCCGCCTCTTCAGGACTGCGAAGGTGACGTCCTGTATCTTGCGCTCGAACGCGTCCACGAGCGTCTTGATGTCGCTGTCGGCAAGCTCCATGAGCCAGCGACGGCCGTAGCGCGAGGAGATCTGCCAGAGCGCCTCTGCCTGCGCCTGCGAGAAGGGATAGACGTTTTCCACGTCCTCGACAGTTATTTCGTGGGCTGAGAGCATTATCCTGTTGTAGCTGCCCGAAAACGGCCTTGAAGAATAAACGACGAAATTATCCTGACCCGGCGCGTCCCGCAAACCCTTTAGTGTGCCGGACGCCCCGCCGTCGTAATACTCGCCGTGGGGATCAATGAGCAGCAGCCCGCAGCCGCCTCGCCGCATGACGGATGCGGCAAAGGTCTTCATCAGGTTAGACTTGCCCATGCCGGTCGTGGCAAAGACGCCGACGTGGGAAGGCAAATCGTTCGCGCCGACCCCGATGGGGATGTTCAGCACTTTTTCGCCGCTCCTCAGCATCCCTATCTCTATCTCGCCGGAATGCCCCGCAAGGAAGGAGAAATCGCTTTCGCAAACCCGCCGGACTGTGCTGAAGTGGGGCGGCAGCACCTTGGGTTTTCTGAAGGATGCCCCGTTTTCGCCTGCCGGCGCGTATCCGAGCGGGACGGTCCTGACCAGCTTGAACAGGCGCCGCTCGCGGTCGTGCAGGACGTAGCCGTTTTCGTTATGCCCCCCTGCCATCATGTTGCCCGCTGTCCTTTCCATAAAAGAACCTGAAAAGGCGTCGTTGCCGTGCATCACGTCTATGACACGCAGATAATGTACGTCGCCCGCCTCGCCGTCCTTTGCCGTGATTATTTCGCCCACCGATATCGGCGTGGAGTAGCCTGTACGAAAAAGTATTTCGGTCACGTTTCTGCCGACCACGCGGCCTATCTCCCTTACGCATCGCGCCTCTTCCATTTTACCACCTGTTCATGTCGAGAATGTCATGAAAGCCGCAGAACAGTTCGTCCCAGCCGTCCTGCAAAAGCCCCCATTCCATGGCCCCCCTCTGAACCACGCTTCGCAACTCGGAAAGGTCGTCGGGCTCAAACGCGACCGCATTGTGAGCAAGCGCAAGAGGGTACGGGTATCCCGGGTATGCGGCATCGTCGCATAGCCGCGCCAGTTTGCCGAACACCTCCCCCGCATCCGCGCCTCCGCCCGCGCTTATGTCAATTCTAAACGCATCGTATGAAAGCCCGTCAAGCTTTGCCACGTATATCGGGCCGAATTGGTGGGAAAGCGCGCCCTCTCCGCGCGTGCCATCTCCCTTTTTCGTGATTTCCGCAAACCACGCCCGTCCCGGCAGCCATTTTCTCCCAAGCCGCTCTACGTAGCGGGTGAGCGGAAAACCGCCTATGTTCAGATTCGAACTCTTGCTGACCCCGGCGATGTGAACCTTGCGCGACGAGGCCGATTCGCACAGCTCGGCAAACAACGCGTCCGGTTTCGAGGCATCCCCCCCAAGCGCGCCGTCGATGAGTAGCAGGTCGCCTTCATCAAGGGACAAGACCGCCTCTTTTGCGGCCGTGAGTTCTTCGAGTTCCCTTAGCCGCTCGTTGATTTTTTCGAGTTCAACGTAGCCTTTTCCCGGCTCCCTGCCGCAGGCTTTGGCAAACGCCTTTCTGTAAGTCAGGCCGCCTTCCTTCAAGGTGAACGTCTCCACCACGGTTTTTGTCTTCGGCCCAAAGAGGGTGTTGCATGCCGAATCGGTGACGACGTATCCCGTGCGTCTTGCGCCCACTAGAAACGGTCCTGCATCGAGAAGAGTCGCGCTGCCGCCGTCGACTGCCGCCACCTTGAAACCAAGGCCGCTCTTTTCGATAGAAACCAGCGAGCTTTCGCCGAAGTCGAGGTGGAAATCGAAGTCCGCGACGTCTTCCCAGCCCGGAAGAGTGGCGACGCCGTGCCCTGTCCTGCAGGCCATCTTTGCAATCTCCCTGCCGGCGGCAAATCCGGTCCGAAGAAACTCCTCGCCTTCGAGCATACTTGCGTAATGCGGTTGTTGTTTTAAAATGGGATGGGGGAGGGCGGTCAAACTACTCGCCCCCAATGCAAAGAGGCGGGAAAAGGAAAAAGAATCAGGCGTACATCTGCGGCCCCGATTGTAAGGTCTTGCGTTCTGTTATCGGCTTTGCCTGCGCCTGAACAGCCATCAACTGCTTCTCTATGCGCTCGGCCTCGTCGTAGAGCGGCCCCACGTCTATATCGAGGTCTATGAGGTTCGCTATTGTTTCTATTATGGCGGCAGCCCCGCGCGCGTCAGGGAAGTCCGGATTCGCCTCGGCAAGCATGCTTATGGCGTCTATACCCTCCCGTTTTCCCCTCGTGAGCGTCAGGCCGGATATGCCCGCTATTATGCCGTTCGAGAACTGCTTGATCCCTTTTTCGGTCAAGAGCCCGCGCGCCTTCTCCGTGGAACCGATGGCGAATACGTCCACGACCTCATCCTCGGACAGCGCCCCTTCGAGAACTATGCCTTCAGGGGATATCATAAGGTCGCAGCCGTTTTGCTTCACGAAGTCCATAACGGCATCCGAGATAGGTCGCATGAGCTGTTGCGCGGGCTGGAATTCGGAGACAAATACGACTACGCATTCGGCGGATTTCTTCTTTTGGCATTTCTTCCCTGCGTATACCCTTACCGGCGCAAGCGGCTCACTGTCGTGCACGACCGCAAGAGCGGGGAAGTCGCGGCAGTCCAGTATGCCGATATGCCGCAGCCCAAGAACGTCGATAAGGTAGTTTGCGGCTATTGTGGAGACGAGGCCTATCGACGGAAAGCCGCCGATGACGGTCGCTCCCTTCAGATCCGCCTTGTCGAACCCTTCAAACAGGATGACATTAACTTCGTTTTTGTCCAGAATCTCACCACCTGGGATATTGGGCCGCGGCTTATTTAAAGCTTGCATTTTTGTTTTTGCTGTTTTGACTGGACTTCGTTCGCGCAACGCTCGAAACGAACCGCCCGGCACGTTTCATCTTCCGGCGCGACCCCGCGCACAAGCGGAAAAAACATCTGCCGACCGACATAGAAACATTTAAACCACCGAAGACAATTTACCTGACGGAGGATTCTTATGGCTGGAATAGACATCGATAAATTCGTTAAGGACAGGACAAAGGAACTCGTCGAGAAGCCCGATATGCAGGACAAGATCGAGAAAAGCGTATACGGTGAAGTGAGGGGGAGAGAAACGTGGGTGCTGTACCTTATGGTGCAGGCCATAGACGAGACCAAGAAGATCCTCGAAGCCGCGGTGGGTGAGGTCGGCAAGCAACTCGACGGCGCTTCCAAGGGCGAGATGAAGAAACTCGAAGATGTTCTCAAAGCGCTCAATGACGGGAACACAACCATCGGCAAGAACATAGCCTCCGGCGTCGAGAAAACTGGTGCAAACCTTGGCAAGCAGATAGCCGAAACGTCTGCCGCAACTGGCGAGAAGATGGAGTATTTTAGGCAGACGGTAGCAAAGAGCTTCGATGGCCAAGCCGACACCCTAAAAAAGTTGCCCGTGCCGATTCAGCAAAGCCTAAAAGACCTTATGATGAGCCTGGATGGAGCCAAGAATTCTATCGTTTCGGTGGTCACGGACGCAGAGAAGAGTTTGGATGGCAAGTTCGCGCTCGCAGTCGGGAAATTGACCGCGGCAGGTGAGAAAGGCACGGAATCACTCAATAAAGCAGTTGCAGGAGCGGTAAAGGAACTTTCCGGCCAAGCCGACAGGAACACAGACGCGCTAAGCAAGAAGGTCGAAATGGCTGTAAAAGACCTCTCCACCCAGACGGACAAGAATGCCAAGGCGACAGATGCCACCGTGGCAAAGGCAACCGATAGGCTCGCAGCGGATGCGGCCTCATTGGCAAAGGCGATCAAAGATCAATCCGACAAGAATGCCAAGGCGACAGATGCCGCCGTGGCAAAGGCAACCGACAGACTCGCCGCCGACATCGCGGCGTCCGCCAAGGAAATTCAAGAGCAGTCCGACAATAACACAGAAACTCTTGATGAAACCTTCACCAGGGGAAACGAGTTCCTGAATCAGACGGTTTGCACAGCCCACCACGACATGATGGATCTCGTTGAATCCCGTTTCAACGAGATGAATACCCGTTTCGCCACGACCCGTGCTGACATGGAAGTCATAAAGGAACTGGTCATAGACGTCATAAAGAACATACGGATCAGACCCCTGCCGCACGATAAGGAGTGAATTTTCCCACTCCAATTCTTTTTATTTGAATCCCAATCTCCATTTCGGATAGGTATTCATGCAAAGGTGCCCCACATGTTGAACCTTATCGAAAACGCATTGAGCATCCGCAGCATCCGGTACAGCGTCGCGAACGGCCGCCGAGGCAGAAAGAAAACGATAGATTGTGGTGTAGCGCGAAGCGCCGTGTATGAGATCAGCGCAACCAACACAGGGCAGAAATACGTCAATATATCTTGCAGACTCGCGCCTGTCGGGGGCAATGGGTGGTATGCAAAAGTCATGTATCCGGATCGCCTTTGCGTATTGCCCGGAAAAACCGAGTCCATACGGGTCATGCTCGTAGTCACATCTGGGGAAGCTTTGCGAAAGACCATAAGATTTAAGCTTCGACTACGCTCCAACGTTTCGAAGCTGGTCAAAAAATTCCGCTTTACTGCCCGTTGTCAGTAGTGATTGAAAAGATATTTGGTTGTGCGGAACAGTAAAAAAGCTTAGTTACTGATATGCCGTATGAACGTTTTTCCCGACAAAGTCTTTTATTCCTTCCCGTTAATATCATTTTACATGCAACTCGCTCCTATCGCGCTTTTGATATTCGGCGTAGCCCTCCTTGCCGCAGGTTATTTCGTCAGGGTCAAGAAGAGGGTGGCCTTCATCGTCGGAACGTCGTCGCCCGACATCGTCGATGTGGATGGGCTTTCCGGATGGACGGGCAACAACCTTTTCGTCATAGGTGCGGTTACTCTTTCGGCGGGAATATTCATGATCGCGTTCCCTGCGGCCTCGCTTCCGATAACTGCGGTATGGGTCGTAGTCGTCGCCATATTCATATTCCGAATGCTCTTAAAAATGAAGAGATATATCAAAAGATGACGATGCGCCTCACGTCCTTATATCCTTTTTGTTGTATGTGCTGTGTGGCATGATTCGAGAAATATGGCCGGCCTTTATATATGAGAATCAGATGATCATTTATAAACTATTTAAATGAAATACCTGAAAAAGACAAT